>CAZZYD010000120.1:0-10499 GCA_964658175.1 uncultured Puia sp.
TGATATTCTTGATGTCGTGATACTCTTTGGTAGAATCCGGCGGCGGGAAATACACCGTGACCGCCAGTGAATCGGTGAGATAGGGTTTGTTGCCGATGGAAAAAGTCAACGCGGGAATCACCACCCGGCCCGAGTCGAAGCTCGTCAGGCGCCAGACGGTTTGATACGTATAGACGTCTGCTGTGATCGCCGAATCCAAATTCATTTTTTCCAGCAGCGTAAAATGCGGAATGCTGTCTACGGCCGGAAGGATGATGGTTTCCGGCTGGGTTGTTTTGATGGTGAAGACCAGCCGGAATGGTTCGCCGAGCTGGATGCTGTCTTTATCAACCGATGCGCTGATTGTGGGCGCCAGTTGAGCGGCTGCCCGGTTGCCAAAAAGCATCCCTCCGCACAACACCGTTATGAACAAACCGGTTCTCCTCATGGATTATGTAAGCTTGTTTCGGCCAATAAAAAATTTCTGGAGCACTTTTACATAATCTTCATCGGTGCGCATGTGCAGCAGATCGCAACCGGATTTAAGAAACAACGCTTTGCTTCGTTCAGAAGCATTGAAGAAAGCCTGCTGGTACTGGCTGCGCAGTAGATAATCGTTGGTGTCCACCCAGCGAGTGGCGCCGCTCTCGGCATCTTCCACTTCGAGCAATCCTGCCTGGGGTAACTCCATGTCCATCTTATCATAGACCCTGATGCCGATCAGGTCATGCTTTTTGCCACCGACCCGCAACGCTTCATCATAGCTGTCATCAATAAAATCACTGAGCAGGAAACTGATCGATTTCTGCCGCACGGTGCGGCTCAGAAAACGAAGCGCGGCACTGATATTGGTTCCTTTCCTTACCGGTTCCGTGGTAAGCAGCTCGCGCACGATGTACAAAACATGATCACGGCCCTTTTTCGGCGGAATATACCGCTCGATTTTGTCGCTGAAGAAAATCAGCCCAACCTTATCATTGTTGTTGACCGCCGAAAACGCCAGTACGGCACATATTTCGGTCATCAGGTCTTTTTTTCTGGCCTTGACCGTGCCGAACAGGGAGCTGGCGCTGACGTCCACGAGGAGCATCACCGTGAGTTCCCTTTCTTCTTCAAAAAGTTTGCTGAAAGGCGCATTGAATCGGGCTGATACGTTCCAGTCGATGAAACGGATATCGTCACCCGCATAATATTCACGCACTTCCCGGAAGCTCATGCCCCGCCCCTTGAAGGCGCTGTGGTATTCGCCCGTAAAGATGTGACGGGTAAGGCGCTTGCTTTTGATTTCAAGCTCCCTGACTTTTTTCAATATTTCTGCAGCACTCAGCATGTTCGTCCCTTGTCTGTTAAACGCAATGAGATCATGGCACCACGATCGCTTTCAGCACTTCGTCCACTACCTGTTCCGGCGTGATATTCTCCGCCTCCGCTTCATACGTGAGTCCGATGCGGTGGCGCAGCACATCTTTTGAGATGGACCGCACATCTTCCGGAATCACATAGCCCCGTTTATTCAGAAAGGCATTCGCCTTGGCGGCTACGGCGAGGTTGATACTCGCCCTGGGGGAACCACCATAGGCGATCATCGGCTTCAGTTTTTCCAGCTTGTATTTTTCGGGAAAGCGGGTTGCAAATACGATGTCCAGTATATACTGCTCCACTTTTTCATCCATGTAAATTTTTCTGGTGAGATCCCGTGCCTCCAGGATTTCCTGCGTGGAAACGACGGCTTCCAGGTCGGGCAGTTTCATGCCCTGCATATGCTGGCGGATGATCAGCTGTTCCTCCTGCTTGGATGGATAGGTGACGATCACTTTCATGAGAAAACGATCCTGCTGTGCTTCGGGTAAGGGATAGGTTCCCTCCTGCTCCAGCGGATTCTGCGTGGCAAGCACCAGAAAGGGTTCATCCAGTTTATAGCTGGCGTCTCCGATAGTGACCTGTTTTTCCTGCATGGCTTCCAGCAGCGCACTCTGCACTTTTGCCGGGGCGCGGTTGATTTCATCCGCCAGCAAAAAATTGGTGAATACCGGGCCCTTGCGCACCACGAATTCGTTGCGCTGCTGGTTATAGATCATCGTACCGATCACATCGGCAGGTAACAGGTCGGGGGTAAACTGGATGCGGCTGAATTTGGCGCGGATCGTCTGGGAAAGCGATTTGATGGTGAGCGTTTTGGCGAGGCCAGGAACGCCTTCCAGCAGGATATGGCCATTGCACAGCAATCCGATCAGGAGCCTGTCCAGCATGTATTGCTGGCCCACAATCACCCGACCCACTTCATCCCGGATCCGGTCTATAAAAGCACACGAGTATTGGATTTTTTCATTCAATTGCCGGATGTCTTCCGCTGTGTACATGATGGTAAAAATTAAGGCTGCAAAGTACGGTTTGCCCGGCGAAACTTAAGACAAGACCAACACAAAGTTTGGGTTTCAGTCACCTGATTGTCAGCCCCTGATCCGTTTCCGCAGAATAATTTTTACCGTCTGTCGCAATAAAAAGGAACAACCGGCGTTATAATTTGTTGATCAGCTTATCATCTTATGAAACAATCTTTACCGGTTATTCTCGCTTCCGCGTTGTTTTTTGTATTCGTTTTTGCCTGTAAAAAAAGTAATTCCGATACGCCGGTCAACGACCCCACCACCATTACCGTAGCCAATCTCTCCGCCACGTATCAGATAACCGCGGCGACAGGTACGTACCTCGGACTCACCGTCGACATATTCGACACGCTCCCTGCCTGCGAAAAGGACAATCTGGTGCAATTAAATAAAGACAACAGCGTCCGGCTCATTGATACCGGCATGGTTTGCGATCCCGATCAAAGTTCCAACGGCACCTGGGCGCTGAATACCACCACCGATAGCCTCTCGGTAACCGGGCTTGGTTCCAATCACATCGAAAGCTTCGACGGAACAAAGCTGGTGCTCAAGGGCGTTCAACTGTACGAAGGGGTGAGTTTCGTGGCCACGACCACGCTGATGAAAAAATAGCCCCCGATTTCTTACGATAGATATTTCCCCACGATCGGCACCCGTCGGCCAACCCCGAACGCTTTGCAGCTCACACGGATGATGGGACAGAACTGATTGCGCTTATACTCGTTTGCATTTACCATTTTTAATACCCGCTTCACCAGCGCAGCATCCATGCCAACAGCCATGATCTCGGCAGGACCTTTCCGCCGCTCTATATATTCATACAATACCTGGTCAAGGATTTCATAGGGCGGGAGGCTGTCGCTGTCCTTCTGGTCAGGACGTAATTCGGCAGACGGCGCTTTGTCAATGACCGACTGCGGAATGATCTCCTGGTGACGGTTGATGAACCTCGCCAGGGCATATACCTGCACTTTATAAACGTCTCCCAGCACACTCAGTCCCCCTGCCATATCGCCATAGAGGGTACCATATCCGGTGGCGAGTTCACTTTTGTTGGAAGTGTTCAGCAGGATATACCCGAATTTGTTGGCGATCGCCATGACCAGATTACCCCGCGTGCGGCTTTGAATATTTTCTTCGGCCACACTGAAGGGGAGGTCTTTAAATACGGGTTGCAGGGAATGGAGAAACTGTTCGTATACTGGTTGGATCGGAATGATTTCATACGGATTGCCCAGTGTTTTGGAAAGAGCCACCGCATCATCCACGGAATGGGTGGAAGAATATCCTGAGGGCATCAGGATGGCGTGTACGTTTTCCCTGCCCAGCGCCTCGGTGGCCAGGGCAAGCGTAACGGCGCTGTCGATGCCGCCACTGCTCCCGAGGATCGCGGTCCCGAAGCCCATTTTTCCAAAATAATCCCGGATACCTAGGATCAGTGCATCGTGGATCTCTTTGATATTTTTTTCCTGGGTGAGATAGGCAATGATGTCTTCCTGGCGCCGGGCCCTGTCCAGGTGGTTCGGAGGCGCAATGGCAACCGAACGGGCCGGACTTTCGCGCGTCACCGGCACCAGTGTTTCTGCGAGGTCGACCACGCAGCTATCTTCTTCAAAGAATTTCAACTGCCGGATCATTTTCCCCGCCGCGTCGTAGACGACGCTGCCGCCATCAAAAACGATTTCGGTCTGCGATCCGACCGTATTGCAATAAAAGATCGGAAGCTGGTATTTCAGCACATTTTCCCGGATGATGGCTCGGCGGTCACGGTCATGGTCGTAATCGAACGGAGAGGCCGAAATATTCATCATGAAATCGGGCTTCTGCAGGATGAGTTCATCCATCGGGCAGATCCGGTAAAGGGGGTTATCTCCCAGGTTCCAGATATCCTCACAAATGGTGAGCGCGATTTTTTTACCCTTGTATTCGATCACATTCCAGGAAAATCCCGGTTCAAAATAGCGGTATTCATCAAATACATCATAGGTGGGCAGCAGGGTCTTGTGCACTATGGCCTTCACGGCGCCATCTTCGATGAACCAGGCGGCATTGAAGAGGTCTTTTCCTTCCGGCTGCGGATTGCGCGCGGGTCCGCCCACCACGACCGCTATGCCTTTGGATGCTGCGCAGATCCTGTCCACCGCTTCGTAGCAGCGGTTGATAAAGTCTTCGAACTCCAGGAAATCGCGCGGCGGATAACCGCAGATGCACAGTTCCGAAAACATCACGAGGTCGGCGCCTGCGGCACGGGCGGTGGTGATCCCCTGCAGGATTTTTTCCACGTTCCGTTCGAAATTTCCGATGTGATAATTCTGCTGAACAAGCGCGATCTTCATCGCACAAAGATAATTCATTCCGGGAGGTCGCGGGTTGCGCGGCAGCCGGCCCGGTATGGCAAATAATATATTTCCCCCGTCAACGTTTGATTGCCATGAGAAAATCACTGAACTTCCTCTTCCTGTTTTCGATGCTGGCGATGGCCTGCCGGCAGGGTAGAAAAACGCCAGACGTATCGGATATTCCGGTGACTGTGAAGATCGAGCGTTTTGACCGCGATTTTTTCGCCATCGACTCCACGAAGCTTCCGGCAGAACTCCTTCGCTTAAACCAGCAATACCCTTATTTTCTGGAAGATTTTGCGGTGAATATGCTTGGGACAGAACCCTTGTCAGACACCAGTCTGCAGGCCTATAAAGTATGCAGGAGTTTCCTCAGCAGCTATATGCCGTTGAAAGATTCACTCAGCCGGCGGTTCAGCAACATGGAGCCGGAGCAAAAAGACCTGCAGCAGGCGTTCAAATACGTCAAACACTATTTTCCGACCTATACCCTTCCACCGAAAGTGGTTGCCTATATCGGTCCTTTTGACGCGCCGGGTGCAGCCATGACTAAATACACCCTTGCCATCGGATTGCAACTATACGCCGGCCGCAATTTTTCATTTTACCAGAGCGCGCAGGGACAGGAGTTGTTTCCCTTGTATATTTCCCGCCGTTTCGAACCGGAATACATCGTTCCCAATAGCATTAAAGCGGTGCTGGAAGATATCTATCCAGACCAGAGTGCAGGTAAACCGCTGATCGAAGAAATGGTGGAGAAAGGAAAAAACTGGTATGCGCTGGATCTGCTGCTTCCGGCAATAGCCGACAGCCTCAAAACCGGATTTACGACGAAACAACTGAACTGGTGCGCTTCCAACGAAGGACAGATCTGGAATTATTTCCTGCAGAATGATCTGTATACGATCGATCCGGAGCTTATAAAATCATATATCGGCGATGGTCCGTATACGCAGGGTATGCCGGAAGCATCTCCGGGTAATATCGGTCAGTGGGTAGGATGGCAGATTGTACGGAAGTATATGGACGGACATGCAGATCTCACGATCCCGGCATTGCTGAAAACACCCGCCAAACAGATTTTTGAGGGTGCCAAATACAAGCCAAAATAAACACTGATTTAATTTTTTGTCCTACCTTCCGTTTATGGCAACAATGACAAAGCCCGACGGCTTCCAGTGGAGTTTTGAGAGTGAACCACATAAAGCACGCACAAAAGAGATTATTCATCAGCATCCCGAGATCCGCCAGCTGATTGGCAGAAATCCCTATACATTTTTTGTTATTTTATTATGCGTTGGTTTTCAGTTAACCGTAGCCTGGTTCGTACGTGACGCTGCCTGGTGGGTGGTATTGCTGGCAGCCTATCTGGGGGGCGCTTTTGCCTGCCACACCCTCTTTGTATGTATTCATGAATGCGCGCACAACCTACTCTTCAAAAAAAGATCCCTCAACAGCATTTCTGCGATCATTGCTAACTTTCCGCTGGTATTTCCGAGCGCCGTGTCGTTTCAGAAATACCACCTCAAGCACCATTCTTATCAGGGCGTTGAGGAAGTGGACGCGGATATGCCTTACCGCTGGGAAGCGAAGCTGATCAACAACTCGGCGTTTGGTAAAGCCATCTGGCTGTTGCTTTATCCGATATTCCAGATGCTCCGCCCGGTGCGGCTGAAAGAGATCAAGCTGATCGACAAATGGACGATCATCAATATGGTGGTACAGGCAGCCTTCATGGTTGGTTTTGTCTATTTCTTTGGCTGGGAAGCGACAGGCTATCTCATCGCCAGCTTCTTCTTCTCTGTAGGCTTACATCCGCTGGGCGCCCGCTGGGTGCAGGAGCATTTCCTCACGCACGGTGAACAGGAAACAAAAAGTTATTATGGCGTGCTGAATACGGTCAACCTCAACGTGGGATATCACAACGAACACCATGATTTCCCCTCCATTCCGTGGAATAAACTACCCAAGATCAAAAAGATCGCGGGATCTTATTACGACAGTTTAGGTCATCATACTTCCTACACGATCCTGCTTTTTAAATTCCTCTTCGATCCGAAATTGTCGGTGTATTCGCGCATGGCGCGGGACAATCGCGGCAAGACCGTAATTAAGAAAAAGTCGGTGGAAATGAATGCCTGAAAAGTTAGGCAGAACGCAGGTTGACGGAGGCCATCAGTTTCGGAAAAGCAATCAGAAACCAGGATGAATATTTGGCCGGGTGGGAGATCAATGAATCTTCGATCGCCGTCATCGATTTAAAGCAATAATCCTTCACTTCATGTTTGTCGGGCAGTATTTCTCCGTTGAAAGTACCGGTGAACACATGGTCGTATTCGTACTCGGTTAAGCCGTTTTCGTAGGCGGTCCGGTAAACAAATTCAAACTGTTTGGACAGCTCCGTCCGGAACCCCATTTCTTCTTCTAGCCGTCGCTGGGCGGCTTCATAGATGTCTTCCCCGGGCCTCGGATGACTGCAGCAGGCATTCGTCCACAAACCACCGCTGTGGTATTTGGACAGCGCACGCTGCTGCAGCAGCATTTCGCCCTTGTCGTTAAAAATGAAAACGCTGAAAGCGCGGTGCAGCAAAGCTTTCCGGTGTGCTTCCATCTTTTCCATCGATCCGAGCGCTTCATCCTGCTCGTTGACTAAAATGACCAGTTCGGACATGTACTAGTGTGGTTGGATCTGCGATTTGAGCAATTTCCGTGCAAAATGGATACGGCTTTTGATCGTTCCCAGCGGTTCGCGGAGCATGTCTGAAATCTCGTGGTATTTATACCCGTCAAAATAGAGGAGAAACGGGTTACGGAAAATTTCCGGCAGGTTATGAATGGCCGCCTGGATATCGCGGATACGCAGATTGCTTTCGGCGGTATCGGTCAGGATCGCAGACTGGCTGTTGTTGAGCAGGAAATCATTCGGAGAAGCATCGAAGATGGTTTTCTGTTTTGATTTCCGGCGATAGTTATTGATAAAAATATTGCGCATGATCGTGTATAACCATGCTTTGATATTCGTACCTACATTATACTTATCCTTGTTTGCCAGGGCCCGGTATAAGGTTTCCTGAAATAGATCTTTGGCGGCTTCGGAATCACGGGTTAAAGTGATGGCAAAGGGCTTCAAAAATTCTGCGTTATTGACCAGCAGTTGGTTGAATTCGAGAGCACCCATTACTTGTATATTTAATCTACAAATTTAAAAAATAATGCCAAGGAATGGTTGGGCAAAGTGGATGAATGGTGGAACATTAACAGTCCGTTTAATGGTTTTAGCTTGTTAAATGCTCGAATTACAGGTTGGGGTTGATCAATCCACCGGCATCCAGGAGGCGGGAAACGGTGCCGGTAATGGTGGAGGAAGCCTTTAAAATGGACAGGTGACGACTGTTGTGCGCGTCGGAACCCAGCAGGCTCACGTATTTCTTCTTAATGAGGTAATTGGCCAGTTCCACCTGTTTCTTGCCATAATAACCCACCAGCGAGAGCAGGTTCAGCTGAAAAAGGCAGCCCATGTTTTTGAGTTCGTCATACGATTCCTTGTGGGCGCCAAAAAAGAGATATCGTTCGGGATGGGCGATAACCGGCTGATAGCCTTTGATCTGCAATTGGAAAATTTTATCCTTGAGATCAATTGGCTGGCGGATGAAGGAGAATTCCACCAACACCAGGTTGTCTTTAAGGGTGAGCAGCGGAATGTCTTTTTCCAGCAGTTCGTCGAGGTGTTCGTCCATGAAATATTCTGCCGCTGCGCGAAATTCAACCGGGTTTTCGGTCTGCGCGAGCCGCTGCTTCACTTTTTCAGCGCCGCTTTGGATGATCTCGTGCGTGTTCTTGTACATCTCCCAGATCACGTGGGGAGTGGTAATCAGCTTTTTATAGCCGAGGTCCTGCATGGCGCGGATCATGACCAGGGAGGTTTCCAGGTCGGTGGATCCATCGTCGATACCCGGGATCAGGTGGGAGTGCATGTCGGCTACCAGTCCCGAAAGATCGGTGAGCTCGTCGTGTTTTCTACGGAAAAAGGTGAACATCAGTTATGAATGGGTTCCTTGGTAGGCTTTATATACGCCGCGTATGCCTTCTTCCAGGCCGATCCTGGCCGTCCAGCCCATCTGGGTCAGTCTGGTCTCGTCCATCAGTTTCCGGGGCGTGCCGTCCGGCTGGGATGGGTCATTGCAGATCTCTCCGGTAAAGCCGACAATTCCTTTGATCAGCAGGGCGAGGTCGATGATCCGGATATCCGTACCGGAACCGATATTGATAAACCCGGGTTCATTGTATTTCTCCATCAGGAACAGGCAGGCTTCCGCCAGGTCGTCGGAATGCAGAAATTCGCGCCTGGGCTCGCCGGATCCCCAGATCTGGACGAAAGGGGCATTGGTCATTTTTGCTTCATGAAATTTCCGCAACAGGGCGGGCAGCACATGGGAATTATTCAGATCGTAATTGTCATTCGGCCCATACATATTGGTCGGCATCACCGAAATAAAATTACATCCGTACTGCGCCCGGTACGCATCGCATAGTTTGATGCCGGCGATTTTCGCAATGGCATAGGGCTCGTTGGTTTGTTCCAGCAAACCCGTGAGCAGGTATTCTTCTTTTAAAGGCTGCGGCGCGAACTTGGGATAGATACAGGAAGAACCCAGGAACAACAGTTTTTTGACCTTATTTTCAAAGGCAGCGTGGATGATATTGCTTTCTATCATCAGGTTCTCATACAGAAAATCCGCCCGGTAAACATTGTTCGCATGGATGCCGCCCACTTTCGCCGCTGCGAGAAAAACGAAATCAGGTTTTTCGGAACCAAAGAATTGCTTTACGTCTTCCTGTTTTCTGAGATCAAGTTCTTTGGAGCTGCGCACCACGATATTCCCAAAGCCCGCCGCGGTCAGTCGTTTATGTATGGCCGAACCCACCATGCCCCGGTGACCCGCCACATATATCTTATCATTTTTTTCCATCATAGTCGTGTGCTATTCGTATTGATTTTTAATATAAAAGCCGGAAGCGCGTAAAATTTTCTCTTTTCTGAAATGCTCCACATCCGCATCCACCATTTCATGGACGAGCGCCGGCAGGTCGTATTTCGGCTTCCACCCGAGTTTCTTGGTGGCTTTGGCAGGGTCGCCGATCAGCAGTTCCACTTCCGTAGGCCGGAAATATTTCGGATCGACGGCCACTACTTTTCTCCCCGCCTCCACCGGAAAATCCGGATGGTTGGACGCGACCACGACGGCATATTCGCCGTCATCCTTTCCTTTGAACTCCAGCTCAACGCCTATTTCCTGAAAGGCCATTTTTACAAAATCCCGCACGGTGGTGGTTACCCCGGTGGCGATCACGTAGTCTTCGGGTTCATCCTGCTGAAGGATCATCCACATGGCTTCGACATAATCTTTGGCGTGCCCCCAGTCGCGGCGGGCATCGAGGTTACCGAGAAATAATTTATCCTGCAGGCCGAGGCCGATCTTCGCCACCGCGCGCGTGATCTTGCGCGTTACAAATGTTTCACCGCGCAGGGGAGATTCGTGGTTGAACAGTATGCCGTTGGTCGCATACATTTTATATGCTTCGCGATAGTTGACGATGATCCAGTAGCCGTACAGTTTCGCGACCGCATAGGGGGAACGCGGATAAAACGGCGTGCGTTCCGATTGCGGCACTTCCTGCACCAGGCCGTACAATTCGGAAGTGGATGCCTGGTATACCCTTGTTTTTTTCACCAGACCCAGCAACCTGACGGCTTCGAGTATGCGCAAAGTGCCGATGCCATCGGCATTGGCTG
>CAZZYD010000121.1:0-10393 GCA_964658175.1 uncultured Puia sp.
GAAAGGAACGGCATTGAGGTAAAGGGCGAGGATTTCTTCCTTGGTAAAATTCTTTTCCAGCCGCACGGCGGTGATCCACTCCTTTAGTTTTTCGATGCTGCGGCGCGCCATGTTCCGCGAACCCTGGCCGAGCATATTTTTGGCGAGCTGCTGGGTGATGGTGCTTCCGCCGCCGTCATGCCCCAGCTTGACGATGGCACGCAAAACGCCCATGCCGTCAATACCCGAATGTTCGTAAAAACGTTTGTCTTCCGTGGCCAACAGCGCATTGATGGCGTTTTTTGAAATGTCTTTATACTCCACATTACTGCGGTTGCTCTTGTCCTTATAATATTTCCCCATGAGCGTGCCATCGTCCGCATACACTTCGGAAGCGAGCATGATGGAAGGATTTTCCAGGTCCTTCAGCGATGGCAGGGGACCAAATACACCCCAGTCAATCAATGCGAGAAAAATGATAAAGGCTGCCAGACCGGCAAAAAAAACCTTCCAGAATATACCGACAGCATTGCGCATAACAGGTGATTAATGAAATTTATCGGGAAAATATACTGATAAAAACTTTCTGTAAGACTGAATATCTTTATTGGCTTTCAATACGTCCAGGTTATTATCGGTAATGATATAGAATGAATATTTATTGGCGGGCAGCCAGGGGATGATCTCCCTTCCGGCTATTTTTCCGGTTTTGTCCATATATGCGATCGCCGCGGCAGCATTTTCAAAACCGCTGATCACCACCAGCTTCAGCGTATCGTTCAGGGAAACATTGTTGATATCAAATGTGCTGCCATAATAATTTTCGCGGTTGTACCGGTTGAATGCATTCCTCGATTCGGTGACATATACCGGATCAACTTTCGTCATCAGGATCATCATCGAATGGGGTTTGTCCGGCGCAAACAAGAAAGCGGATTTGAAATTCGGCGCCATCTTGATCGCCAGGAGTGAATCCGCTTTTCTCTTCGCCGCCCGGGCAAGCGCGATGCTATCGGCTGCCGTTGCCTTCTTTGGCACGTACGGTATGCCGCCGGTAACGGGGCTGGGTGCCGGCTTATCATTGAAAACCACCGTGCTGTCTTCTTTGGCCCTTTCAATCTGAAGATGCGTCAGATAGTCTTCAATTTCACGCCGGCGGTTCAGCACATTCAGTACATTTTTTGCCTTTCCGGCCATGTCGGAACCATTGAATTTACGGATGATGGCATTGAGGGATGCTTTGGCGGCACTGTCCTGGCGCGTATGCATATAATACACAGCTTCCACATACAGGAGTTGAGGGGTCCAGTATTTATCGCCGTACAGCGAATCGGCTTTCTTTTTTTCGGCGACGGCTTCGGCGAAATTTCCTTCGATCATATCGCCGTATACTTTTTCATACTGGGTGGTGGCTTCGGCCCGAACTGCTTTATCGGGTGCGCCTACCACCGGATGGATTGCCTGCTGCAGCAATTTTCCATTCGGGAATTTCTCTTTCATCAGGTTCAGTATGCGGGTGGCATTGACGTCGTCGTGCAGTTTGAGATAGCAATAGTATTCGTTGTACAGCGCCGGTTCGTAAAAACGGGTAACCGGGAACTGGCTGAGCAGACTGTCGTAGGCCGTGATCGCGGAAATATAATCGGGCAGATAATCCTGCATGGATCTGCCCAGCGCGAACAGCGCATTCTCCACCGAATCTTTTGATTTTTTTAATTTTTCAGGCGTCAGCGGAACATTTGCCAGCAATGCCGCAGCCGTCAGCACCGGTGCCGCCGTGGCGGCGGGATTCGCGTCGGTGGCATTGCCCTGTCCCGGGGCGCCGTTTGCAACGGCAAGCTTTGTTTTGTCGGGTGACGTTCGCAAGCGACTGCACCTGCCAGTTGTCCGTATTTTGTCTCGTGCCCCATTTCGAACGGAAATCAGAAAACCCTTTGGCTTTTGCCGTCGGGTTGTTAAAATACCATTCGCCGCTGCCCGATGAACCGAACAGGTCGGCGTTAGCGGTATTGCTGCCGAACGCAAATCCGCCTGAAGCCTGTTCATCTTCTTTCAATCCCTGCTGGCGACGGAAATCGCGGATCATTTTTTTTATGTAGGCATTTCTTTCAGGCTCGGTCATGGCAGCGATGCGTTGCAGACTGTCCTGCCGTTCGATGGTCATCATCAGCGGCACGATCCGGTTCAGTGCCTTCCGCCGGTCCTGCACGATCTGGATCGAATCGGCAATGTCCAGGTCGGCCATATTGATGCTGTCATAGGAATTCTTTGCCAGCTTATAGGTTTTGGCGTCGATGGCCAGCCATCCGAGTTTAAGGAAAGTTCGGTCGCGAAGGGTGCCGGTGGAACCATGGAGGAGGGACTTCTTAAAAAAAGCAATGGCGGCGCCCCTGTGATTTCGCTCCATTTCTATTTCACCCGCGGCGTAAAAAATGATATCCTGGTAAGGGGCATAAATTTCTTTTCTCGACATCCGGTGCAGGGCGTCGAGGTTTTTCCGGATATAGTCGTCGACGTTTTTATCGCCTTTATTCTGACGGATGGCATTGAGCCGCGCATAGACTTCCATCACGGGATCCGTAGCGTGCGAAGCTGCCGACTCATAATGAATTTTTGCGAGTGTGGACTGGTTGCTGATTTCATACAGCTGGGCGATCAGGTAATCCCATCTTCCGCGTTCATTCTCAGACGCGGCTACGTCCAACGCCAGGTTCAGGTGATAGGCGGCACTGTCGTACATTTTCTGGTCGTAGAACCAGAGGGCCTCCATTTCGTGGAGGGAACTGTTTAGCCGTTTGGGAAACTGCGGATCGTTTTTAAGGATATCGATGAGCACGGTCGCTTTGATCAATTCATTGCGCGCGAGGTAGGTGCGCACCTGCCAGATCAGCGCCTCGTTCCGGCTCGGGGGCAAGCTGAAGGCTTTTTTTACGATATTTCTTTTTTCGTTGGTTGAAATCGTAAACGCATTTCCGCCCTCGTCTCCGTTGGCATTGCTGCCGATCGGGATCGGATAGCCGTCTTTCTCCTTGGGGGCATAAGCGTAGTTGATAAACTGGAAAAGCACGTACGCGGAATCCAGGCGGTTCTTGTAATAATAGGCTTCCCCCATCAGCATATACATGTTGTCCGTCCAGTCGTTGCGCAAGTCTCGGACAAGAATGGCGGTATTGACTTTGTCGATGACGGAATCCAGGTTTCTTTTATCCCGCGCGAGGACTTCGAAAGAATAATTGTAAAAGGGGAGGAGCCGGGTGAAATCATCTTTGAAACCAGCCTTGGCCCGCACCAGTATTTCGTTGAGTTTGCGGTTGGTATTGAAATAATAATTGTAGTGGGTAATCGTATTCTGGATAAAATGACGGGGCAGTTTGAATTTGGTGGTTTCCGTCTTTTCATAGCCAAGCGGACGGTTCTCATACCGGGCGGGTTTCACGAGGTCATAGGTAATGCCTGCCTGCCCGAAGCCATCCAGGGAAAAAAATACCGACAATAAAATAACTGAGGCAATGGTCCTTTTCACCGTTTCCCTTTGGGTTTGCGTTGCAAACTAATTTCTTAATAACTGATAATCCTGCAAATTATTTTAAAAATGATGGATTTTAACGCCTCCTTGGCCTGTAAACCAATAACTTGTTATCTTTAAAGGCAATATTCCCCTATGGCCAAATTCGATGCCAATTCCACCCTGAAGCGATTGCAGAACCGGTACCGGCTCGTGATTATGAATGATGATACCTATGAGGAAGTGGTCACGTTCAAGCTTTCAAGGCTCAGCGTCTATGTCTTTCTCAGCACGGTTTTTGTGTTATTAACCGGGCTTACGGTGGCGCTGATTGTATTCACCCCGCTGAAATTATACATACCGGGCTATGGCGATATGAATAATACTACCGAGCTCCGTGAACTAAAAATACGTACTGATTCGTTAGAGCAGGAAGTAAGGTACCGGGATCAGTATTTTCAGAGCCTGAAAAATGTGCTGGAGGGCAATACCGCAGTGAAGATCGATACGACGAGTTTGAAAATCCCGAAGACCGAGAAGAGCAACGATTAAAATCCATTTTCAATGTTCAATAACAAAACCAAATCTGAAACTGCCGGAGAAACCATTCCCCAGGGCAGCGCAAGTCTCATCAGCGCCGGAACCTCCTTAAAAGGTGATATCACCAGCAACGGCGATCTCCGGATCGACGGAACCCTTACCGGCAACATCATCTGCACAGCCAAAGTCATCATCGGGGCCAACGGTGTGGTCGACGGCGATATCAGCGGCCAGCAGGCGGATATCATGGGCAAGGTCAATGGCACCATCAAGGTTAAAGACCTGCTCCAACTGAAAAGCAACTGCGCGGTGAACGGTAACCTGTATTCAGCCAAACTCCAGATCGAACCTGCCGCCACGTTCAACGGGCAATGCCACATGGTGCAGGAAGAAATAAAGCCGACGGTAAATAAAACCGAAACCAAGAACGAATTTATCGGCAAGACGCCAACGTTGGCGATTTCCTGATAGGCGGTTTCGCGCGACGACGCTACGGATCGCCACGACGCCACGAAGGAATTGGGATCGAAGTACGGTTCTGATCCGTCGCATCGTTGCGATTCGTTGTGTCGTCGCGTGACATATCCCTCTGGCGAGAAACAAAAAAAGGTTCTTAATTTCGCCGGATGTTCCGCCGCAAGCCTTATTTATCCCTAGTCCTTGTATTTGTTTTCGTCTCCCTGCTGGCAGTGATCTGCTGGGGCATGGTGCCCTTGTCAACGGTCGATGCCCGCGTGCTGCTGATCGGAAACCTCATTCTCTTTCTGGTGAGCTCCTGGTCTTATCAGGTAAATGTGAAAGCGCTCTATCACCAGAACCTCCAGGTCTTCCTCCGAAAAGTCTACGGCTCCCTTTTTCTCAAACTGATCCTGCTCAGCGTCGTGGCGCTGACCTATATCGCGATACAAAAGAAAGACATCAACAAACCGGCGCTGTTCACTTGTTTCGGTTTGTATTTTATCTACAGCTTTATGGAAGTCCGTCTCGTGATGCAACAACGTAAACAACCCAATGCCTAAACGGGAAGCTCCCCTGGAACAGCTGGATCAGTTTCTGCCGCCGGGTGCATCGGCGCTGGTGTTCGCCTATCTCAACGAATACAAGGTCCACCTCACCATCACCAAAGAGAGAAAAAGTATTTTGGGCGACTACCGCCATGCCACGCACCAGGATCATCACCGGATCAGTGTAAACGGCAGCCTGAATCCCTATGCCTTCCTGATTACGCTCATCCATGAACTTGGTCATCTGGTTACCTTTCTCCGCCATCAAAACCAGGTGGCTTCGCATGGCCCTGAATGGAAAACGGCCTACCGCCACATCCTCGAGGATTTCATTGCGCTGAAGATCTTTCCGGCCGATATTCTGGCCAGCCTGCAGCAATCCCTGCACAACCTGCCTGCCAGCAGCTGTGCCGACGAAAGGCTTACCCGGGTACTCAGGCAGTATGATCCGAAATCAGGACTGGTGCTCGTGGAACAATTGCCGGAAGGCGCCCTGTTCAGTACGACAAACGGGAAACTCTATAAAAAGGGGAGCCGTATCCGCAAGCGGATCGCCTGCGTGGAAGTTGAAACCGGAAAATTGTATTTGTTCAGTCCGGTCTATGAAGTAAAACCGGCGGCGGTCAGCTGAGGATCGCTATAACGCCATACAGTACGATGAGTGATAAAACGATGAATGCTAAAAAGGGCTTGTGTGCGGATTTCATATGCGGATTGTTTTCAGAGGATACAGTAACGGTAAGATAGAAATTTTATTTTCTAATAGCAAGCGTTGCCTAAATTTGTAGTTATGGCTGAATCCATCGTATCGCTGAACAACGTAAACATCTACCAGGGCGGCGCCCTGATCCTGGGAAATGTAAATGTCACCGTGAACAAAGCCGAGTTCGTTTACCTCGTAGGTAAAACAGGCACGGGCAAATCCAGTCTGCTAAAAACGATGTACGGCGACCTTACCCTGGTGGAAGGCGAAGGGGAAGTGGTAGGTTTTAATCTGAAAGAGATGACCTGGAAGAAGGTCCCTTACCTGCGCCGCAACCTGGGCGTGGTATTTCAGGATTTTCAGCTGCTTACGGACCGCAATGTAAATGACAACCTGAAATTCGTGCTCCGGGCCACAGGCTGGAAAGACGAGCGGCTGATGAACGAAAAAATCAGTGATGTGCTGGATAAGGTGGGACTGAAATCCAAGGGCTTTAAAATGCCTTTCGAAATGAGCGGGGGCGAACAACAACGCGTGGACATCGCGCGGGCGCTGCTCAATTCACCCAAACTGATCCTTGCCGATGAGCCTACGGGAAACCTCGATCCGGAAACCTCGGACGAGATCATGCAATTGCTTTTTCAAATCTGCAAAGAATATGGAACTACCGTGATCATGGCGACCCATGACTACCGCGTGGTAAACAAATATCCGGCGCGCACCCTGCGGACCGAAAAGGGCCAAGTGCTCGACAACGCTACCATATCTGTTCTATAAGAAGTTGTACATTCTGCCTTGTATCGAATCTTGCAGACAATATATTCCTGCGGAAGGAAATGTCTTCATCCGTGAATGGTTTTTCATACAGGGACAGTACCTGCTCCTTGAATTCCGTGGCAAGCGTGGCGGTATGGCAAACAGACGACAATCCGGTTCCTTCCACGGCTTCTTCATTCACCACGCAATGACGGCCATTGTACAGCGCATTCATCAGTTTTAACTTTACCCCCGTGCAGTTAAACGAAGGGATGATATGCAGTTGAGCCTTTCCGATAAGGTCCTGCATTTCTTCATCCGAAGGATTGGCCACCAGGCAGGCATGGGGAAACTGTGAGATAATGCGCCGAAGCCTCGCAGAAGGTTTCTTGCCGGCGAAGAGTATCGGAAGATGTACGTCGTTGAATACATGATCGAGCAGCCACTCCACTGCTTTTTCATTTTCATCCACGGCGAGGTTGCCATGGTATAGACAATAACAGCCCGTTCCAGATTGCGCATTGATTGCTTCGAACGGTAGAAAAGCAGGCAGGAAGCGCGCATTCCCCGCCGCAAAATGCTCCCGAAAATACACGGCATCCACTTCGTTGATCGTAAGAATGGGCCATTTGGCGGCGACCGCCTTTTCATATTTTCTCAGGAGATAACTCTCGCGGAGATAAAATAATTTTTTGAAAATGGATGATGTACAGCGCGCGAGTTGTTTATAATAAAGAGACTCGACATTGGGCAGACGCAACACAATGCGCCGGTCGGAAAATCTTTTGTCATTGAGCAGAAAAGTACAATGCACGCCTTCCAGCAAAATAGGATAATCATCTTCCAGCAGGCGATTGATCAATTCAGGGTTTGACCGCGAGCAAACGATATAGGGCAGGTTGCCGGACAACCCTTTGTGACCCGTCGAACGCTGGTAATAATGCAGGCTCTCGCAATATTTTTCCAGTTCCGGTTGGCGCACCCGGCCATATTCAAACATATGCAGGTGTACCCGGACCTGTTCTGCAGCGAGGGCCTTGATCTTATAAAAAACATCGATCACCCCGCCGTAGTCGGCCGGATAGGGAACGTCGTGACAAACAATATGCAGGTGTCTATCCTTCATCTTCCTGTTTAACCATTGGTTGATTGCACTTGTTTAAAAATGTCTATAACTATTTTGCCTTCCGCTTCCCAGTTCAGCTCGTTCCGTGCACGGATCGTATTGATTTTCCAGGTCTCCAAACGCTGCCCGTCAGCCAGCATGAATTGGATGCGTTCAGCTATATGCGCCGGATCATGATTTTCAATAAAATCGCCCACCTCATAAGCCTGCACGATCTTTTCTATTTCGATCAGCCGGCTTGCGAGCACCGGAAGGCCGGCGTGCAGGTAATCAAAAATTTTATTGGGTAGTCCGAACCGGTGGTTGATATTATCCGGTTTGTCGATGGACAAACCAAGATCAGCCTGGCGCGTAAAATGTTCCAGTATGGCGAAGGGTTGTTTTGGAATCAGCGTGATGCGGTCCTGCAGCGTATTTTCCGCAATGAGCTTCCGGATCGAATCGATGATATCGCCGCCGCCGATGATGAGCAGGTGAAATTTTTCCGGGTCCAGCCAGGTCATGGCGAGCACGAGTTCTTCCACCCCGCGGTGCGGATTGATACCAGCTCCCTGGTACAGGATGATTTTTTTGCCGCGGGGTATGCCGGCTTCGATCGCGGCGATGGCATCGCGATGGCCCTGGTAGGCCGGTTTGTTTTTATACGGCACGTTCCGCACGGCCCGGAGCGGACGGTGGTAATCATTTTCATACATCCGGCAAATGGAATCGCAGACCGTATATACAGCGCTTACGCGGGGAAATATGGTTCTTTCGATGCGGCGCCAGATGTTTTTTATGAAAGGCTTGTTATCCAGTCCGGCCATTTCAAGATAATATTCATGGCTGTCATACACAACGGGTTTTTTTTTGAGCCGGCCGGCAAGCCAGGTGGCGGCCATAACGTCGAGGTCGTTGCCCAGCAGGATATCTATTTTGGAAAAGAGCAGCCGGAAAAAAAGGCGGGTGTTGAATTCGGCATAAAAAAAGACGGTATGCTGAAAGAGCATGCGGATCCGGCGGGTGCGATAGTCCCGTTGGTCCACCGGCAGGCTGCCTATGCGGGCGGCTCCCGTAAGCGTGACGGCATATCCGGCATCGTGCAGGGTCTGGCAGACCTTGTGCACCCGCTGATCCGTCACCAGATCGGAAATAACGGTCACCTGTATCCGTTTCTTAGCTGGCATTATCCTGCTCTCGTTCATGGACCATTTTTATTAATCCCTTTGTCCAGCGCCGGAAGCGGCGGTGACTGACAGGGGTGGGGCGAACCGCGTATTTGATTTCAGCAGAAACGCTGGCGGGCCGCTTACAATTGCGGTGCAAACGGATTTGATAGAGGCGGCCGGCAAAAATCCGTAATTTCGAGTACCGGCCTGAGACGGTGATTTCGGAAGAAAAATTATTTAATAGATTGATATTCATTTAAATAGTGAAACCTGATTGGCCGAAATTCGTAGAAGGACTGATGCTGTTTTCCGGGAGACTGGATTTGCGGTCATCAGAATCAGCAGGCCGGGATTTATTTGATAAGAAACAGCGGGAAAATGGCCCTTATTTCCAAATTATAGGCTACCTTCGCGCCGAAATTAGCAGAATTATCTGGATGCCTAAAAAAAATTGAGATGCCTTATTTGACAAAAGAAAAGACCGCCGAATTTTTCAGTACCTACGGTTCGACGGCAAAAAATACGGGTTCCATTGAAGCGCAGGTGGCGATGATCACCGAGCGGATCAACCGTATCTCTGAACACCTGCAAGCCAATAAAAAAGACTTTTCTACGAACCGCGGCCTGATGCTGCTGGTCGGAAAACGCAAGCGTTTGTTAACCTACCTGAGCAAGAACAAACTCACCGAGTACCGCGCCCTGATTGAAAAGCTGGGTCTCAGAAAATAACTCTCCACGTGTTCTAAGATATTTCCCAACCTTCGTGTTGGGAATCATTTTTTCCGGGAGATTTAAACCATTCTACATATGTTATCACAACCTATAAGTGTAACCTTTTCCATTGGTGAAGGTTTACCCATTTCGATTGAAACCGGAAAACTGGCCCGCCAGGCAGACGGTGCCGTAACGGTTCGCCAGGGAAACTGTATCATTCTGGCTACCGTGGTCGCCAATAAGGATCCGCGGGAAGGACAGGATTTCTTTCCACTATCCGTAGACTATCAGGAAAAATTCGCATCCGCGGGCCGCATTCCCGGATCTTTCTTTAAAAGAGAATCCCGGCTCAACGATTATGAAGTGCTGACCAGCCGCCTGATCGACCGCGCCCTCCGCCCATTGTTTCCGGAAGACTATCTCTGCGACGTACAGGTACTGGTGACCCTCGTATCCAGCGATCCTGAAATTATGCCCGACGCCCTCGCCGGTCTGGCCGCTTCTTCCGCCCTCGCCGTTTCCGACATTCCCATCCAGGAAGTGATCAGCGAAGTGCGCATCGGACGCGTAGACGGAAAATTCATCGTCAACCCAACCCGCAGCCAGCTCGAACAGTCAGACCTGGAATTCCTGATCGCCGCCACAGACAAAAACCTGATGATGGTGGAAGGGGAAGCCGACGAATGCAAGGAAGAAGACCTGGTTAAGTCGCTCGAGATCGCCCACGAAGCGATCCGCGTCCAGATCAAGGCCCAGAACGAACTCAAAATAAAAGCAGGCAACAAGCCCAGGCGCGATTATAAAAAACCTGAACTGAAAGAAGAAATCGCTGTCAAAGTCAATGCATTCGCCAAAGACAAGGTTTACAAGATTTCTCGTGCCGGCAGCAGCAAGCATGAACGCAGCGCAGGCTACGAC
>CAZZYD010000122.1:0-10349 GCA_964658175.1 uncultured Puia sp.
AGTGTAAGGGAATTGCCTTGGCTCCTTAAAGATCTTATCAGCCACTCGTTGCGTCGTTGCGCATCCGTTGCGTCGTCGCGTGAAACAAGCCTACTCTGCAACAGGCAACTCTATATGTGTCGGGTATTTATCCGAAAAGTAAATGCTATGCTCCTGTTTCACAAAATCGGTTTCTTTGGCGGCAAAGATATTGGGCACATAGGTTTGCGGATTGCGGTCGATCAGCGGAAACCAGGTACTCTGCACCTGGATCATCAGGCGGTGTCCTTTTTTAAATACATGATTGATCTGGTGGAGACCGATCACAAACTCGGTGGGCTTCCCGGGCACCAGCGGAGCGGGTTTCTCAAAACTCTTGTTGAAACGCCCGCGGAATACTTCCATCGCCACCGGTAACTGAAAGCCGCTCATCAGTACGGAGGAAGAATCAATGTAAGGGTAAACATCAATTAATTTCACGACCCAGTCCGCGTCCGTGCCGGTGGTGGCCGCCCACAAATGGGCTGTGATGGCGCCGGTGACAGCAAGATCGCTGGTAAGCGTATCCATCATAAAACTAACCACATCGGGACGACTGTAGATGAACCGCTGATCCTCGACCTGCCAGGGGCGCCAACGGCTTCCGTATCCATACGTGGCTTCGATCGGCGGCAGACGATAGGGGACGGGATGCGCCGGATCACTTACAAACCGGATCACGCCATCGGCAGCGCTTGGCTTTTCAAATCCGGCATGATGATTCGGGCCGGCGTATAGTTTTTTTATACTGATGGTGGCCGGGGGCCATTTCGGATAGGTTTTCCACTGGTTGCTGCCGGTTTGAAATGCATAGGCTTCCGAAAATTTTCCATCGCCCGTGCCTTTCAAGTAAAAATCAAACCACTGTTTCTGCAACTGCCGGAACCACTGGCTGGTATTGGAGCCGAAGGAAATTTTACCGAGGCTGTCTCCCTTTCCCCTTGCCCATTGTCCGTGGTTCCAGGGCCCGAGCACCAGGTGATTCCGGTTGAAACTGTCTGTCTTTTCCATAGCGGCGTACATCAGCTCGGGTCCGTTCATGTCTTCCTGGTCAAAATAGCCGCCGACATGCAGCATCGGCACCTGGGGTGCATGCACGTAAGAAAGGGTGGAATTGTGCTGCCAGAACGAATCGTAATTCGGATGTTCCACAAAATGATTCCAGGTAGGAATCTTTCCATGAAAATATTTCTCGTTGACATGACTCAGCGATCCGAGGGAGAGATACCAATCGAACAGATCGAAAGCCGGAAATGGAAAGTCGCTGCCGCGGGTGTGATCATTTTCCAGTTCGTAACTGTATTCCATCCCGTAGCTCAGGCGAAAAGCGCCGTTGTGGTGAAAATCATCTCCCAGAAATAAATCACCCATACAGGCTTGTTCGGATGCGGCTTTCAGTGCAGGATGCGGGTCCACGGCGCCAACCAGCGCCAGCCATCCCGGATAGGAAATGCCCAGGATACCCGCGCGGCCGTTGTTGCCGGGTACATTTTTTATCAGCCAGTCGATGGCATCATAGGTGTCGGTACTTTCGTCCACGGCGCCGGGTTGTGATTGATGGATCAGCGGCTGGTGGATTTCCATATGCCCCTCACTCTTGAATTTCCCCCGCACGTCCTGCACCACGATGATATATCCGTCTTTTGCCATTTCATTGAGATAGCTGTTGCTTAGGATATTGTAACCCGGCGGCGTGCTGGCGCTGTAGGGCGTGCGTTGTATCAGAAAGGGAAGCGGCGATTTGACATCTGCCGGCACATAGATGCTGGTAAAAAGTTTTATGCCATCGCGCATGGGAATCATTACTTCTGTTTTACCGTAACGTAATGCTGAATCCTGCTGACCGAAAATGAAAGCGCTGAACAGGAGCGCTGCGCTGAGACAATAAATATTTCTGATCATGAGGCTGCTGATATTTATGCTCCCTAAATGTAGGACCGAAACCTTATTTTTATACGAATACCAGCCGATGAAATACAAAAGAATGCCCATCGAAGCGGAATCTCCGGAGAGTCTTGGGTATGATACCATTCAATGCAACCTGGCAGAGAGCTCGGTGCGCGACGTTCAATTCCGGGAGATAGATTGTAACCTCTCTGAGCTGGTGATCTGTTACGGCGATCATATTGGCAAGCCCGAACTGAGGGCATTGATTGCCGCGCCGCATCCGGGTATGAATGCCAGCGACGTGCTGCTCACCGTTGGCGCGGCCGGGGCGCTTTTCATTATCCATACGAGCATACTTGCCGGAGGCGACCACCTGATCGTCGTGCGGCCGAACTACGCAACGAATATCGAAACACCAAGGGCTATTGGCGTGTCGGTAAGTTTTATTGAACTGGATTTCGATCACGCGTATGCACTGGACCTGGAGAAAGTGAAATCCGCCATTGGTCCCGATACCAAAATGATCAGCATCACCAACCCGCACAATCCGACCGGCACTGTGATGAGTGAATCCCTGCTGCGGGCCCTTTGCGCACTCGCGGAAGCTCACCAGATCTACCTGCTGGTAGATGAAACCTACCGGGATCTGTCTTTTTTTCCTGCGGCGCCGCTGGCCGCCAGCATCAGCGAATGGGCCATCAGCGTCTCCTCTCTGTCGAAGGCCTATGGCATTCCGGGCATACGCCTGGGATGGATCATGCACCGCAACCCGGTACAAATGGAATTATTTCTGGCCGCCAAGGAACAGATTCATATCTGCAACTCTGTGGTGGATGAAGAAATGGGTTTTCACTATCTGAAGAAAAAGGGAAAATATTTTCCGGCGATTCAATCCACGATCCAATCCTGCTTCGCCATGCTGGACGACTGGATGCGGGGCCATCCGCAACTTGAGTGGATCCGTCCGGCCGGCGGCGTTGTCTGCTTTCCGCGGTTCAGGCCGTCGGTTGACATCGACACGGATGCATTCTATTCGCTGCTGTTGCAGCAATATAAAACCTATGTGGGTCCGGGGCATTGGTTTGAACAGTCAGACCGCAGCTTCCGGCTTGGTTTCGGCTGGGAAACGGTTCCTGCATTCAAACTGGGATTGGAAAATATTGACCGGGCGATCGCAGCGACGCTTAGAAAGCCTCACTGAAACTAAAGTTCACTGTCTTGTAATCCTTGCTCATGCCATAGTCCATACCAAAATTGGTATTGGAGGCTTTGCTGAATTTCACGCGGAGACCGGCGCCGCCACCGGGATGATAGGTTTTGAACATATTGCCGGTGCCGCTGACAGAGTTAACATTGCCGTAGACGACAAATCCGAACAGCCCGTCCTCACGCAGGTCCCGGCGATATTCCGTTTCAAAATAAAATAGTGATTTACCGCGATAGCGATTCTGGTCGAAGCCGCGCGCCGAGCGGTTGTATTCATCCCAACCCGTGCTGGGCAGGTCCAGATAGGGGGTTCCATTGTTCAGCGCCGTCCAATAGTACGACCAGAATGCCAGCGTGTTCTGCTGGTGTCGTTTGGATGGATTCAATGGTACGTATTTGCGCACATCAATATAGAGGGACGACCAATAATTGGTGTTTCCCAAAAATCCCGGATTGACGCGATAGACAATATTCGCAAAAAATCCCGGGAAGGGGTAGATATCCTTATTCCTCGTATCATACAGTACGTTGAATGTGATACCGGAAGAAACGGAATGCCCGGATGTTCCGTAAGCATAGCCGGTAAACTTCGTGAGGTTAATGCTGGTGTCGTTGCTGACGATATTGAAACGGTAGTCGAGGTCGTATCCCAAACCGACAAAGAGATGAGGCTTGATTCGTTTAAGTGCCGCCTGGTAAAAACGGATATAGCGATAGTCGATCAATGTACGGTTCTTATAATTGTTTGTATCTCCCAGTCCCCAGGTATTTTGCGGATAGACGAGGAACCGGATATCTCCCTGTATATTCCAGGTATTGTTTTTTGTCCAGATACTTGAACGCACCGGCAAACCAAAGCGACCCCTGAAATTAAGGTAGGGGGCAAAGTTGGCGCTTGAAATGAACGTGGTGGATTTCGGGCCCAGGTAAATATTGGCTGTCGTGCTCGTTACCAAAGCGTTTCCCGAACCGGTCGGGGTATTGCTCAAAGGCAGGAAAGTGAAGTAGACTTTGTTTTCAGGATGTTCTTTCCGTGGTTTCAGGTGGATATGCAGCCATTCACGGGATACATCCAGCAGATCGGTTTGTTTTGCCGTATCCTCCAGCGTATTGTTCTGCGGAATGAGGTCGGGTGCTTTTTGTGCCAGGGCTGCCGCAGGAAGCAGGCACAGGCATGCGATAATGCATCTTGCATGAAAAGTCAGAATGGACATTAAAATGAAATTACGGTTGTTTTCTATGCGACTGACCGGAGTCATCATTTTTCCCAGACGATTTTTCCCGAGACAAATGTCTTCTCTACCTGGGTGCTGATATTTTTCCCCAACTTTTCATCCAGCGGATCTTTGTCGAGCAAAATCATATCTGCGCGCAGGCCAGGCGCCAGAGATCCGGTAAAAGGAGACTGACTGAGCTTCGCTGCATACAACGTATATCCCTTCAATGCATCTATCATACCAATCGCTTCAGACGCTCCGATTTCTGTACCGGTTGCCGTTCGCCGGGTGATGGCGGCTTGGATTCCTTTCAGGGGATTGAAGTTTTTTACCACGGGCGCGTCTGACGAAAGGGCCGTCAGTACCCCTGCCCCCATCACTGATTTTACCGGGTAGCAGTAGCCGAGGTATTGATCATCCAGATCACGTATAAAATTATTACCGAGTTCATCGATGAAAATCGGTTGCATGGAGGTGGCGATCTTGTTTTCTGCCATGGCATCTATGTCTTTCCTTTCAGGTAAACCGAGGTGTTCGATGCGGTTCAACAGGCCGGGAAAATCTGGTTGCAGCGTTTTATATACATCGATCACCATTTCAATGGCCTGGTCACCGATGGCATGCGTCGCGATACCGAGGCCCTTTTCCATCGATGCGCGGCACAGGTCGAGGTATTGATTCCGTTTGAGGCGGAGCACGCCGTGACTGGTTGAATTTTTATAACTGCGTTTGAGCGCGGCCGTTTTGCTGCTGAGGCCCCCGTCGCTGAAAAATTTTACCGTGTGGACGGTCATGAAATCGGCAGTGAAATAATCGGGTATGGGAAACGGTATGTCGGCGCCATCGGGGAGCAGGATCGGGATGGCATTCAGCCGGAAGCCCAGTTCGCCGGCCTGCTCCATTTCCCGGTAAGCCTCCAGTAAGAGGGGATGAACCGCGGGGTCGGTGGCGGCGGTTATACCGTACCGGTACATTTCCTCCCTGGCTGCAACGATCATCCTTTTCAGCGCCGGCTTGTCATCAGGAGGGATATGACGCGCGATCAGTCCGAGCGCCGTTTCCCGGAAAATGCCAACAGGTTTTCCGTCTGCGCCTGCCTGGATTTCTCCGCCGAACGGAGCGGTCGTGTGTTTGTCCACGGCCGCCATTTGCATGGCCTTTGAATTGGCAACCGCAATATGGGCACAGGTGCGGATCACATACACCGGTTTATCCGGGATCACCCGGTCAAGATCCGCTGCCGTGGGTAACACAGGATCTTTCCAGGAGATTTCATTGAATCCCCGGGCTGTAATCCAGGACGACGCCGGATACCTGTCGCGATAATCTGCCAGCATGGACAACATTTCTTCCGGACTTCCCGCGCTCCGCAGATCGAGCATGGATGTTTTCAGGCTGCCTACTTTCCAGAGATGGATATGGGTGTCATTAAAACCCGGCATCAGGGTTTTGCCCTTTGCATCGATTACCTGCATGTTCGGGTATTCGACCGATTGAAAATCTTCGTATCGGCCAATGCCTTTGATATATCCACCTTCCACCAGGACGCTGTCATTTCCTTTTTCAAAGCCGTCCTGAAAAGAAAGCAGGTTCGCGTGATGGATCAGCAGGGTTTGCTTCATGAATTTCTTTTTGCAGACGCACGCACAATAGCTGATTCCAGCACCGCCAATCCTTCCTCCAATTGTTCATCGGTGATCACCAGCGGTGGCAACAGCCGGATGCAATTGCTGAAAAGGCCTGCCCGGATCAGGATCAGTCCCTGCGCGATCGCATCTTTGATGATTTCCATCGCCACCTCCATATCGGGTTCTTTGCTGTCGCGGTCTTTTACAAATTCCACCAGCTGCATGGCGCCGAGACCGCGTGTGTCGCCGACCAATGAATATTTTTCTTTCCACAGCGCCATCGCCTGCTCCATCTTTTCGCCAATAACGCGCGTGCGGGAGAGAAAAGATTCGCTGTTTATAATCTGGATGGCTTCGATGGCGGCTACACAGGCTACCGGGCTGCCCCCATATGTGCCGCCCACACCACCGGGATGCGGCGTGTCCAGTATTTCCGCTTTACCTGTAATGGCGCTGATGGGCATGCCCGCGCCGATTGATTTTGCACTGACGACAATATCCGCCACCACACCGCTGTGTTCCATCGCATAGAATTTCCCGGTTCTGCCGGCCCCGCATTGAATTTCGTCTGCGATAAAAACAATCCCGTACCGGTCACAGACACTGCGGATTTTTTTCAGGTAAGCCGCTGGTATCGGTATAAATCCGCCTTCTCCCAATACCGGCTCGATGATGATCGCCGCCAGCGATTCAGGATCTACCTGCGACACAAAAGCCTCATCCAGTTTTTTTATGCAGTAAGAAATATATTCCTCATCCGTCATACCCACGATTTTCCGGTACATATTCGGCGCAGGGATCCGGTAGATATCCGATACGTAGGATCCAAATCCTTTTTTAAAGAGCGCGTATTTGCTGGTGAGACTTAAGGTAAGTAACGTACGGCCGTGATAAGCTCCTTCGAAGCAGAGCACTGCATTCCGTTTGGTATAGTATTTTGAAATGTTCACCGCATTTTCGACTGCTTCAGATCCTGAATTGGCCAGCAGGGTTTTTTTGGGAAAATCACCGGGCGTGATGCTGTTGAGTAATTCGGCAAGCCGGATATAGGGTTCCATGGTAGTCACCAGCGTACAGGTATGAATGTATTTGTCCAGCTGATCTTTGATCGCCCGCACAACTTCCGGGTTTGAATGGCCGACATTGATCATGCCGATGCCGCCGGCAAAATCCAGCAGCTGGTTTCCATCCACATCCCACACCACGGCACCTTCAGCTCTTTCCACCACCACGTCTGTCGACTTCGCCAATCCGGCGGGCAGCGCCTGTTTTCTTCTTTCCAGCATGGCCAGTCCCTTGGGTCCTGGCAGATTTGTTTTCAATTGTATTGTTCCCATAAAAAATTTATACTGTTTTTGAAATGTCCAGTTTAATTAACACACCATAGTTTCCGCAAACCGGATCGTTCAGGTGTTCCGGCATCAGCGCCACGGGCTCGAAACCGATTTTGAGTTGCGGCGTGAGGGTCGGATCTTTTCTTTCGCCGGTCAACCACTGACCGTAATAAGTTTCTCCGCTCATCTGCCCACTGACTGCGCCGTAGCCGCTCATCATTCCCACGGTAAGCTGTCCTTTTAAACCCAGCGTTTTTGCCATTTCATGTCTTGCGCGATAAAGGATGCGCGCCAGTCCGCGGCCCCGGTAAGCCGGCAGCAAACCCATGTCCAATCCATACAGCCATTCACCCGATGGGTTGTGATTCGTCAGCCATCCCCCGGCGATGGTTTCTTTAAACGTATGCTGGTAATTTACAAAATCGAAATCGGTGCGCATGGTGGTGGTCATCCCGATCACGGTATCGGCATCGGTGATCACGAACTGTCCCTCCGGAAATACTTCCAGGTGCCGCAGGTAATGAACGGCCCGGATCAGTTCGTCCTTGGCAAGGGTCGGAAAAACCACCTGCTGGAGTGCTTCCAGTTGTGCTGCATGCGCCGGCAACATGTGCTGCACGACCAAACCGCCCGCGATCTCTTTGTAATATTTTTTCACTGTTGATTCCATAACAAGCATTTTTTCAGGCTACCGTATACCCGAAAATCAGGTATACCAGGCAGGATAAGGCAAACGAAATGACGGCATAGGGTAGTTGCGACAATCCATTGTCGAGATTATTGCATTCAGTGCTCTGGGCTGTAAGAACGGTCGAGTCCGAATAAAGACAGGCATTGGCGCCAAAAACGCCCGCACTCACCACCGCGCCGCAGTTCAATAATATATTTGAATGAAGATGTGCGGCGAGCGGAACGATCAGCGGAATGGCCACGACATACAAGCCCCAGGATGAACCGGTCGTCACGGCGATCACCGACAGGGCAGCAAAGATGATCAGCGGCAAAACCTGTTTATTGAGGAAGGGAGAAACGCCGTGTAAAACATATTGCGTCAGTCCCATTTTATCGTTGACGTCTTTTAATACATAGCTCATCATAAGGATAGCCAGCGCATACACCATGCTGTTAAATCCGCCAAATACCGTTTCAGACAACTGGGTGAAATTTCCCAGTTTTATGACGAGATAATAAAGAAACGTAAACGCCACGGCGACCATCACCCCCTTGAGCGCATCGATATCAAAAAAAATGGTCGCCACCAGGAGCACCAGAATGGGTAATATGAAATAGATCACTTTCGGCTGACGGTCGCGGTTTAGCGGACTTGCATCCAGTGCAGCGGTCATCGGTAATTTCCCCGGAGTGAGGGCGCCGATTTCGAGCACGCGGATTTCCGCTTTTTTCATTTTACCAAACCAGGGAAGGAGGCCGTAGATGAATAAGGGAATGATCAGCACGGAGATGTATCCGTAGCATACATAGGGAATCATTTTCCAGTAGGTGAAAAGACCGTTCCCCGCGGTAGCCACATGTGTTTTTTCCAATATGCTGCCGACATAGATCGTCCACGTGGAAATGGGAACGATCACGCAGAGCGGAGCCGCCGTCGTATTTACGATATAGGCGAGCATCTCCCTGGGCACTTTGAAGGCATCGGTAATTTTGCGCATGGACAATCCCACGGTGAGTGCGCTGAGGTAATCGTCCAGAAAAATCCCGATACCCAGGCCCCAGGCGCCCATGAGCGCGCCTTTTCTGGTTTTTATTTTTCCCAGCGCCCATTCTCCAAATTTTAAAATGCCGCCGCTTCTCACCATCATACCGATCAGTGAACCATACAGGCCACAAACAAGAATCACCCACACCGACCCGCTGGAACTCGGATCGCCGATGACGTTCATCAGGGAATTGACGAAGCCGGTAAAAAAATTCGAATGGTCATGAAAGCCGATGATTACAAACCCCGACAGACAGCCGATCAGCAGCGGTTCGAAAGATGTCCGCATGAGAATCGCCAGCACGATCACCACACAGGGTGGTATGAGAGCTAATGCGCCGTAGTCCATGGAGCTGTTTGGATGGTGAATGATTAAAGTCCGCCGATACTGATCAGTTTTTTTTCCATGTATTCATACAAGCCTTCGCTGCCGCTTTCATGTCCCTGCCCACTGGCATTCCAACCACCAAAAGGCAATTCGGTGCCGTGAGGCGCCCACTCGTTGATCCCGACGATCCCGAAATGAAGTTGTTCAGCCGCCAGCGTAGCGGTCTTCAGGTCATTGGTGAAAATATAAGCTGCGAGACCATACTCGGTATCATTGGCCTTTCGGAGGCCGTCTTCCAGATCGTCAAAGCGGAACAGCGGTAATACAGGTCCGAAAATTTCCTGCCTGGCCAGTACGGATGTCTGATCGATATTCGTAACGACCGCCGGTGACATAAAATATCCTTTCGATAAGCGTTCCGGTAACGGCAGCATATCGATATGTGCATTTTCCTGACGCGCCATTTCCAGGAGTGACCGCACGCTCTCGCGTTGTCTGGCCGTGATCAGCGGACCGATGTTGACGCCCTCCTCAAAACCCTCGCCAATGCGAAGCTGCGAAACATATTTTGTAACGAGGGCCGTAAAGGCAACGAAGATATTTTTGTGGATATAAAATCGTTGCGGCGCAATGCATACCTGTCCGTTGTTTCTGAAACGCGCGATGGAAGTTGCTTTGGCCAGCGCATCCACGTCCACATCGTCGAATATTAACACCGGCGCATTCCCTCCCAGTTCAAGGGAGAGTTTGGTATGCGTACGGGATGCGCCATCCATAAGTATTTTTCCAACGCGCGTGCTGCCCGTAAAACTTATTTTTTTTACCCGGAGATCGTTGAGCATTTCCTGACCGATCGGGGCCGCATCGCCGATCAGCAGATTCAGTACGCCCGCAGGAAGCCCGGCGTGCTGCAGCGCATTCACCAGGTGATAAGCAGATAGCGGCGTGCTTTCGGCTGGTTTCGCCACCACTGTGCAGCCTGCGGCCAGCGCAGCCGCCCAGGCGCGGGCAGGA
>CAZZYD010000123.1:0-952 GCA_964658175.1 uncultured Puia sp.
ATCATGGTCTTCCAGAAAATTAGCGGGCGCCTGTACAATGCCCCAGGGTGCATTCAGCGATCCTTTCGATGCAAAACGTTTTACAAAACTTCCATCTGTATTGAACACGCTCACGAATCCCAACCCGGCCCCCGCCTGGTCGCGGCCGTCTGCGCCGAGTTTTGCGTATTCAACAAAAAGCAAGTTCCCGATGGATTGAATATTAAAGGGGGAGAAACCGGACGGAAGGCCCGGATCCCGAAAAGATAAACTGACCGGAGAAAAACTGGTATCCCACGCATCGATCCGGCCTGCCCGGAAATTGGCGGCATAGAGCATATGGTGACCTGAAACGGTGGCCAGGGCCAGACCGGTGTATGAAGACGTAGCTGAATTGTCTGCGATCCGCTGGGCGTTGTTGCCATCGGCACCGTTCCATCCGGAAACAACCCCGTCAACACCGACAAACAAAAAGGCAGCTGCCTGCTTATTGGCCAGGGTAAACCCCGCGCCGCCGGCAAAAACGATCCCGGTCGGAAGTCCCCCGATCGTATCGGCGGGAGATGGAATATTTACAGGCGGCCGCACGATGCCCCCGTCCGCTGTATACAATTCGCTTACATGCCCACCCAAAGCATTCACCCAGGCAATGCCGGTGGGTGACCAGGCGATTCCCCAGGCGTTGAGCAGGGTGGGATCGGTGAGTGCCGGCGCATAGGCGGCGCTGTTAGCTACGAGATTCACCGTTTGGAAATCGCGCAGATTCTTGTCATCGAAATTCGCTTTGTGGCAGGCGGTGATGCCGGCGGTAAAAAAAATCATCAGGGTCAGTAGTTGTACGCAACGGGACACATTCGTGTTGGCGAAATTTTTTTTCATGACATGCAAGTTTTAGTCAGCGGGTGAAGAATGCACGACGCGGTCAGCAGTGCGAACGCGATCGCAGGTTAGATAAAAGAATACCAGGCTCTTC
>CAZZYD010000123.1:962-10336 GCA_964658175.1 uncultured Puia sp.
ACAAACGGCGCTGCAGGAACAGCAGTTGCCTCCTAGGGGCGTTCGAGGATCGACAGCACCAGTTCCTTGTAGCTTCTGCCGATCGGGATCTGCTTGGCGTTTACTTCTACATCCGAAGCCGTGAAGGCGGTGATTTTGTCTTTGGAAACAATAAAAGACCGATGTACGCGGATAAAATTATTCCGCGACAGGAGATCTTCCACTTCATGCAATTGAAATTTCGTGAGGATACTTTTTTCCCTGGTACTGATCCGCACATATTCCCGGAGGGATTCGATAAACAGGATCTCGTCGAGATATATCTTCACTTTCTTCTTGCTCACATTGAAAAAGAGAAAGGCGCGTTCCTGGTTACCCGCATAAGGCACGGGCATAGCGGCCGTTTCTGTTTGCTGCCGCAGTTTGTTGACCGCTTTGAGAAATCGCGTAAAGCGGATCGGTTTTAACAGGTAGTCGGTCACATCCACATCAAATGCCTGCAGCGCATAATCGGGGTAGGCCGACGTGATGATCACATGCGGTGGATTTTTCAGTGACTCCAGAAAATCCAGTCCTTTGAGTTTCGGCAGGTGGATATCCAGGAAGATGAGATCGATTTTTTGCTCCTGCAATACATTCATCGCAAAAATAGCGTCGGTGCAAACGCATTTCAGTTCCAAGAAAGGCACCTGGTTTACGTAGTCCGTCAGGATTTCTGCAGCGAGGGGCTCATCTTCCACGATGATGCATTTATATTTGAACATGGGTATGTAAATTTATCTGTAACCGGATTTTGAAAACCGCTGGCTCATCCAGCACCTGCAGGTCGTAATCGGTGTAGGTAAGTTCCAGCTGGCGTTTGACATTGGACAGACCGATGGTTTTTTTTGAACGGGCATGTTCGCCATCCTCCTTGGCGTTTTCGACGGAAAAATCAAGTTGTCCATCCTGCACTTTTAGCAATACATGGATAAAGGATTCAAAGCGTGTTTCACTGATGCCGTGTTTAAAGGCATTTTCGATGAAGGGAAGCAAGAGGAGGGGACTGATGGGGTAGGCATCCGAATCGAGTTCTTTTTTAAAGCAGACCGTCAGGCGCTTGTTGTACCGAAGCCGCTCGAGATCCAGGTATCCTTCGCAGACTTTAACCTCATCTGCCAGGCTGATAAAATTCGAGGTCGTTTCATAGAGAATGAACTGAAGCAGTTCGGATAATTTCAAAATGGCTTCCGGTGTTTCCGCGGAATTCTTTCGCGCCAGCCCATAAATATTATTGAGGGTATTCATCAGGAAATGGGGATTGGTCTGGTTGCGGAGAAACTTCAATTCTGTTTCCAGCTTATCCCTGATCAGGTTTTTCTCTTTCTCTTTCGTTGCCAGTTGCAGCCGCGCGAATTTGCAGGGAATCGCCAGTCCCACCACGAAGCCGATGTCCAGCAGCGACACCAGCAGTTCACGCAACCGGAAGATGGGTACATTATTCAGCTTGTCGTGGTTGATATAGGGATTGACAAAATAATGTTGGGTAAGCCGAACCAGTACCACGCCGCCACAGAAAGCAAGAAACATTTTCAAAAGGGAAATGGCGAGTTTGTCGCGGCCGTTGCCGATGCGCGGGATTACCTGGTACAATATATAATACACGACGGCGGCTTTGGAAAAAATCAGTGCCAGGGTTACCTGAATGGAGCGGCTGAGCTGCTCGCCCTGGCTCATATTTGTTTGATAAGGAGCCATCCAGGTAAATTGAAGCAATACGTCCTGCAGCCAGAACAGCAGCCAGAACAACAGATGGAGGCTTACTCTTTTCATCGGGGTAAAAATCGGTAAAAAATACCAGACCCCCGATCCTCACCACTAAGGACGGATTGCTCCTGACGGGGGTCTGGTTTTCAGCTACGAATGTCAGAGGATGCTTTTTACCCGCATAGTAAGGGTGACCATTGTTTTTTCGCGCAGCACATTAAAACGAAGGTTTGAACCGATATTCTGCATCATCGTTTTATATACCTGGAGGTTTTTTGAATCGTTGTAGTTTACAGATTGAACCACATCCCCGACTTCGAATCCTGCCTTGGCCGCCGGTGATCCTTTCTGGATATCGCCTACGGTAATTTCACCGGTTTCTTCCCAGTACAATCCGAGTCCCGTATAAGAATAATCAAAAGGATCATTGTAATGGGTGTTGGGTGTGAGGTAAAAACATTTTTTTTCGTAATTGAGCAGGATGTTGAAACGACGCAGGATGTCGTTGCCGATTAAACCTGCGAGCGCGGGGTAGGCGGTTACATTGTACTCGTCGTCAAAAATATGGGTGGGGATATTTTTGAATTTATAAGGTCCCAGTTTGAATTCCTTGAGTGTGGTGATTTGCATGTTGGCTTTGCCACCGAGGCCCTGTGCCTGCGTCGGCAAGGGCGTTTTCGATTTGGCGAACAGGGCCGTATCCTTTAAGAAATCAGTGGTCAGCAGCAGGCAGAGACCCGCTCCGGTATCGAAATAAAACCGGCAGTTGCTCTGGAGCGATTCGCGGATGGTGGCCGCCTGCACGGGCAGGCTCACGAGTGTCGGATGCAGGAGAAATCCGCCCTTGGGGTAGCGCATGTATCCCCTGCTGAAAATCGTAACGATCTGGCTGTCATAATCGATCTTCACGATAAAGCGGTTTAAAAAACTGAACCCGAGGATGCCGTCGATCTTTTCACCATACACACTGCTCAGGAGACTGTAATCGCTGATGTGCATATTCAGGCTGTCAATGGCCAGCGATCCGATATGGATTTTTTTCTTCAGCACAAAACGTACGTTTCTTGTCCCGCCGATGCCCAGCACCTGAACGTCGGATGGTACTGACAGTAGATTCAGGCGAAGGGAGGTCGTGGAGTCGATGGACATTCCGGCGCTGCCCGTATCGATCACGAAATGCAGGGTGTCGGGATATCCATCGAGCTGGATGGCAACCAGAATGACGCCGCCGGTGAGTGTGGTGAAAGGGAAGCTGGATAATTTTACCGCAGGTCGCACATAGGCTTCCTGTGCCTGAGCGCCTGTGTTGCCAAAAAAACAACAGCAGAGCAGCAGGCCCGGCCATCCCGGTCGCCGGAGAAGTCTCGGAGCAGGCACCGAGATAAACAGTGCGATCCCCGCCATGGCCAGTGCGTTGAACATGCTCGTCCATTCAGGCTCGCTGGCAGGTGTGGCAAACGCGCGCGGCGCGTGCAGGATCAGCACCCATACGGCGAACATAACGAAAAGCAGTATCATCGCCGGCCGGGTAATGCGGCGGAAAACGATCGAAATTCCCGCGGCAAAAAAACAAGCGCCCACAAAATAGGCGAGGAATACGCGCGCAGGCAACCAGTTCGGGATCAGCGTGCCGATGAAATCCGCATACATAAAATGCAGTATTCCGAAACCGAACAGAGCCAGTGAAAAAACAACGCGCGCAATCTGTGAAATAGCCTGGACCATCCGCGACAATCCTTCGTTGGGTGCATCCAGGGGCAACAATACATCGGACAAAATAAAAGCGCCTGCACTCAGGCAAGCCATTTCCATCAGCGATGTCCAGTCATTGGGATTGGAAGGATTGAGCAGGATCAGCGGCAGGTGCACAAATAGTAAAATGACGAAAAGAAATACGCCCAGCAGAAAACTGCTCTGCCGGGTGACGCCGGGGATCAGCAGCGACAATCCGAAAAGGGTCAGGATGGTGCCGAAGATATATCCCCAGATATTTTTGAAGAAGACCGTGCCGCCGATCGGAATAAGTCCGCTCAGTGCATGGTGGCCGGTGAAATAAATAATACCAAAAGCGAGGATGGCTGCGGCATACAGGTATACGCCAAAACGAACAAGCAGCTGGTTGGATTGATAGGTTTGCATGGCAATCGGTTGATAAATCTTTCGGTATATAATTTCCGAAATAACCGGCCGCCGTCCGGGGATTTTCAACCATATGAGCCTTCCGTCCGCCAGTCAGCAGACTTGGGCATCCTGCGGACGTTCATCCATAGAATGGGGTCGTCACCGGGTAGATATCCGTCGTTGGTGACTTTTTCAGCGCGCAGCGTCTGCCAGCAGCTGCCTGATTTTGCCCAGCGTGAATGGTTTCTGAACATAGCGGGTAATGCCTGCGGAGATCGCCTTGAGCCGCGTAGCCGGTCCGATATCCGCAGTGATGACAATTACCACGCTTTCTTTAAACAGTGAAGGATGATCATGTACATAGGAAAGACCACTTCCGTCGGGTAAATTGTTGTCCAGGAGAATGACTTTCGGATGGCTGGATGCCAGTTTGCTTCCGGCATCGCGGAGCGAATACGCACAGTCTACGGTATAGTGTTCTTTTTGGAATACCCGCTGGAGGATGGAACAAAGATCTTTTTCGTCGTCAATGATTAATATGGATTGGTCATTCATCATACCTCAACATTCGATGTGCTCCTTGGGCCGGTACGCAGGAATATCCTGATCGCACCGCCGGAAGAGCCCTGAAAAAATGATGCCTCGAGGATGATTTCGTGCATTTAAACCGGTTTCCGGTTTTTATCGGCCCAGGTAGCCAGCGAAATGACGACGGCCTGCAAAAACATAAATACAAAGAACAGGACGATGAGCGGACTCTCCTGCGACCGGCTAAATGTGGTGCCAAAGTAGAGCAGGGTGAGGAGAATGACGAGCAGCCCCAGCACCCAGCTGCCCGTGGCGCGCGTGGGTTTGGTATTTTTCAGGTAGATGAAAAGTCCCCCAAAAAATAAAACAGCTTCCGCTGCGATGGTGAATGCGATCGAATTCCAGCCACCCAAACCGAATTTCGCCGTGCTGAAAGGCGCCAGGGGAAGATCCTGGATATGCACGACGAAATCGAGCAGCCAATGGCTGACAACAACCAGGCCTACCATCCACGCGCCCCGCCGGCTCCGCGTGATACTATAATAGATGAGTCCAAGCAATAATCCCCAGAATAAATCCATGAGCAGACTGTGCGACCAGGGATAATAAATAAAATCGTACGGACTTACCACGGAGATACCCGGCTTCAGCGCGAAGCGTTCCACATGGGAAACAAGAAAAGTGGGCCAGAGGATATCTGCAAACTGTGCAGCGAAAAAAAATACGCCCAGCGAAACTTTCGGGGCCGCTTTTTTTGCGGCAAAAGCGATGCCGTAATGACCTAGAAACATCTTCCGGAAAATTTATCAGACATGGCTGGATGGGTATCCAAGATACAAAGAATACGGGAATCACTGTCATTGGGGAGACTGGCAGGTCAGCTAGGGACGCTGCTGTCTAATCAGCTGATCCATGGCGCTGTTGAAATGGCTGGTTGAAATGCCGACAATTTTTTCGAGGGCGGCAAAATAATTTTCATCTCCGGGTTTGCGCTGACCACATTGCAGGAGGGCCATTACGAAAGAAAATCCTTTTTCCTTTTCAAGTTTCTCGACAATCAGCGCATTCAGGATATTGGCAATGGCAATCTGGTATTTGCCCGCGGTAAAAACGGCATTGGACTTATACAAACTGATCCAGTCGGCCTTGGGATGCTGATCGCTATAGCTGATGAAATCGCCGAGTATTTTTTCCCATGACATTCCATAGCCGCCATATAAATACGCGCAGCCTTCGTCTACCGGACGGTTAATTTTTTCACCCGGCACCACGGCACGCAGTTTTTCGTGCCAGAGATCATGGGCGTCGGCAAAGTCAAACTCATTGCCCCGACGGCCGGATACTGTTAACGAGATCCCGTTTTCGAAAGACAAAAGTGTATTATAGGTTATCCCGTTGTAGGCTCTTTTGTAGTCTATTCCTGACACCTGCAATACTTCATGGAAATTGTCGCATACGTAAAATATGTCCTGCTGATTCGGCATGCCGAGTTTTGTTTCATACAGGTGGCATCGCTGCTGATACGCTGTGGCTTTTGCACTGTCCAGGATATCGGGGTATCTGAAACTGATATTGCCCAGCTGCAGATGCTTCCAGTTTCGGGTGTTGTACTCAAGGGGAGCCATCAAAAGAAAACCGTCGCCGGTTTTTTTTGCCACCAGGGTGAAAGATGCGCGCAACTGCATCGTATCATGCCGCACACCGATATAACTGCATTGCAGCAGCAAACTGCTGTCGGGGATGGAGAGTACGTTGACGAGATAGGGCTGAAAAGATCCTTCGTCCATCCCCTTGAATTCATCCAGGAGCAATGAGATGGCGGATAAGTCAGGTTTATATATTGCCCGGTTCTCTTTATTGGGTTTTTCCTTATCGCTTAAAAACAGGTTGATGGCCTGCAGGAGAGCACGCCGCTGCAGGCTGTCGCCCGGGAGCCTGATATCCGGCGCCACCTGTAAGGCCGTTTGTGACAGGGCAGGACAAATCAGCAAATAGAGAGAAATACTAAGGATCCATTTCATCCAGGCGAATATAGCTTTTTCCTCCGGTGGACTTATTCTGTCCGCAGGCTTTTTATCGGATTGGCCATCGCAGCGCGAAAAGACTGGTAGCTTACCGTGAGTATCGTGATGACGATGCCGAGCCCTCCCGCCAAAGCAAAAATAAACCAGGAAATATTTACATGATAGGCATAGCCCGCGAGCCATTGATGCATGGCGAGCCACGCCACCGGACTGGCGATGCAGAGGGCGATCAGCACCAGCCACACAAAATCTTTTGAAAGCATTACCGCGATGCCGGTCACGGAAGCGCCCAATACTTTGCGGACGCCGATTTCTTTGATGCGGTTCTGCGCCATATAGGTCGCCAGCCCGAAAAGACCGAGGCAGGATATGAAGATCGTGAGTCCCGCAAAAAGGGCGGTCAGCGTGCCCGTCGTTTTTTCATCGGTGAATTTTTTCGCATACTGTTCGTCGACGAAATGGGATTCAAAAGGATATTTCGGATTGAAGGTTTTAAATACTTTTTCCGTTGCGGCGAGGTTATCGGCGGTGCTTCGGGTGTTGTTGAATTTAACATGAATCACATTAAACCAGTCTGCCTTCGGTCCTGAAATCACCATCGGGGAAATCGGATCATAGGGCGACTGCAGGATAAAATCCTTTATGACGCCGATGACGTGCCAGTGAATGCCGTTGTAATCGAGCATTTCACCCAGGGGATTTTTAAATCCCATCAGTTTTACCGCCGATTCATTTAAAAGCACGGCCGTTGAATCCGTCGGAAATTGGGCAAGATCCAAATCGCGCCCATCCACCAGCGTCATGCCGCTCGTTTTCACCAATCCGCCATCGCTGTTAAAAAAATTGAACGAGACCCGGGCATTTGGATCTTTCCCGCGCCATTCGGCGCCACCGGAACTCCAGCCTTCCGTCAGCGGTGCACTTGTTTTTGTAACGGACGTCGCGATGCCCTGCCGGATCAGCTCTTGCCGGATCAGCGTATAATTTTTGTTCATATCGCCGGCAAGCGGAATATAGATGAGGTTATTTTTATCATAGCCCGACTGACGGTCCTGCGCATATTTTACCTGCTGGGCGATGATAATGGTGCAGACGATGAGTGTGAGGGCGCAGGTAAACTGCAGCACCACCAATATTTTTCGCGGATTTACCGGCGCGTGCGAATTTTTAAAACTTCCTTTCAGCACCCGGATTGGTTTAAAGGAGGAAAGGAAAAATGCCGGATAGGTGCCCGCCAGGACCCCGGTGAATAAAATAAAACCAGTAAAGAATATCCAGAAAGACAGCTGGTCCAGGCCGATGGTCAGATTTTTTGAGGTGAGGCGGTTGAAAGACGGCAACGAGCCCTGCGTGATAGCGAGGGCGAGCAAACCGGCCAGACAGGCGATGAGCACACTCTCCCCGAGAAACTGGGCGATCAGCCATTTCTTCTCCGCACCCACCACTTTACGGATCCCTACTTCTTTCGCTCTTTTTTCGCTGCGCGCCGTGCTCATGTTCATGAAGTTTATGCACGCGATCAGCAGGATAAAACCCGCGATCAGCGCAAACACTTTCACCGATTTCATTTTCCCTTCCACCAGCTCGCCATTCTCCACCTGGCCATAGAGGTGCAGTTTGCTGACGGGATATAAAAATGATTTGGTCGTCACCCCGGCTTCTGCATGGCGGATGATGATATTTTCAATTTTTTTATTCGCCGACGCCAGCGTGATATTTGGTTTGAGCAGGACGTAATTGTGGGTTGAATTGTTGTTCCAGCTGCTGTCATCCTGTCCGCTCGTTTTCATAAAGGACCAGGGAAGGATATAGTTGAAATCGAACTGGCTGTTATCGGGCAGGTTTTTCATGATACCCGTGACGGTAAAATTATATTTATTATCCAGCCTGATCGTTTTCCCCATCGCCTCTTCATGGCCAAACAACTGGCCCGAGAGCTTTTCGTTCAGCACGATCCCGTCGGGTTGGTTGAGTGCCGTATTTGGATTGCCCTCCAGGAATGGAAAGTCGAACATGGTCAGAAAATCCGGATCCGTCATCGTTCCGATCACATTGAGGTTTTTTTCTCCGAACGTGAAGAGCAGTGTTTCATCCCAGTTTACGCGGGTGCTCTTTTCAATCTCCGGAAAAGTCGCTTTCAGTGCGGGACCCAGCGGCTTGGGCGTAACATTCCAGGCATTCATTCCCTTGCCTCCGCGATCCCTGTTCCATGACTGGTAGAGCCGGTCACGCTTCGGATAGAAATTGTCATAGCTGACCTCCTGCTGAATCCACAGGATGATCAGCAATGCGCTGGCCATCCCGATGGCGAGCCCGCTAATATTGATCAGCGAAAAAGCTTTCTGGCGAAGCAGGTTGCGATAGGCGATGCGAAAAAAGTTTTTGATCATGGCTTTGTGTTGACCCAAAGTATCAATCGCTTTGCCATTTAGCGAACTCGTTCACATTGAAGGAGTTTTGATTTGATGGAGGATGGATGGCTGTACGGTATCGCACAATCGATGTGCGGAACGATCTGGGGAATGGAATCAGCAGTTTTGGGCCAGGAAAAGCTATTTTCCGGGTCGGGATCAATTACCAGACCTTCCCGGGCTTGAAATAGGCCCTTCAGCGTTCGGCATCTTTTTTGTTTTTTAGTTAGCCTCCCACCATTTATAAAACAAAAACGACTGTCAGTTATGAAAGATCCAAAAGCCAAGGCAACCACGGCAAAGAAGATTCTTATTATTGAAGACGAAGGCGATATGTGTCTTATCCTTGACCTGATTTTACATGGCAAGGATACGACGGTGGATCACGTTCGCACGCTGGCTGCAGCAGAAGCTTATCTGCTGGCGGAACAACCGGCGCTGATTGTGCTGGACAACCGGCTGCCCGACGGGTTTGGCCTCGATTTCATCGGCTTTTTAAAATCGACTTACCCTGCTGCGCGCATTCTGATGATTTCCGGCGTGGATGCTGCGGCCGCCGATCTGG
>CAZZYD010000124.1:0-10325 GCA_964658175.1 uncultured Puia sp.
GAACAGCAAGGCGCAATCGATCATCGAGTCCACGCTCGACCTCGCGCGGAAGCTCGAGATTGGCCAGCATCAAAATGGAAACGGCTTCCAACACCAGCGCGAAGATTTGCTCCTGCCAGATACTCAACCTCGAGTCTTCCAACTACGATCACCGTCATGTGGCGGTGTTTGCTGAAAAAACAGATCATGGCACCAGCGGCGAAATGAAATATGCCGGCCAGCGCATCGAAAAGGAAAAAAAGCAGCTGAAGAAAATGTTCTACAATAAAGTGAGCTTGGTGAAGGAAACCACGTCGATGACCAGTTGTTCGGCGCTCTTTGTGCAGCTGAAATCTGCCGACCAGAACCTGCAGCTCTACGATATCCTGAATGCTGATATCAATTTTTAATACTGCTCCTGGTCGTTGGGGAAATCCTGCGACTTAACATCTGCTATATAAGACTGCACCGCCTTGGTGATCGGTTCTTCCAGGGAGAGATACTGCCGTAAGAACCGCGGTTTAAACGCTGTATTGATGCCCAGCAGGTCATGCATCACCAGTACCTGGCCGTCGCAATACTTTCCGGCGCCGATGCCGATCACCGGGATGCGGATATTTTCGGAAACTTCTTTCGCCAGCAGGGCCGGAATCTTTTCGAGCACCAGTGCAAAACAACCCGCTTCCTCCAGCAGCTTCGCATCTTTTTTCAGCCGATCGGCTTCCGCATCTTCCCGCGCCCGAACGGAATAGGTGCCGAATTTGTATATGGACTGGGGCGTTAACCCGAGGTGCCCCATCACCGGCACACCGGCGCCGAGTATGCGCTTTACAGATTCAAGTACTTCTTCACCGCCTTCGAGTTTGATGGCATGCGCACCGGTTTCTTTCATTACCCGGATGGCGGATGCCAGGGCTTCTTTGGAATTGGACTGATAGGAGCCGAAAGGGAGATCCACCGTTACAAAGGAGCGGCTGACGCCGCGGATCACCGAGGATGCATGATAGATCATCTGGTCGAGTGTGATCGGCAGGGTGGTTTCGTATCCTGCCATGACGTTGGAGGCAGAATCACCCACGAGAATGACATCGATGCCCGCCGTATCGAAAATCCGGGCAAAGGAATAATCATAGGCGGTGATCATGGAGATCTTTTCTCCTTTCTCCTTCATGGTCTGAAGGGTATGCGTGGTGATTTTTTTCGGTGCCATAAAATAAAGTTAGCGCTTATCTGTCAGCTCCCTGTACAAATGCTGGATGAGTCCGTCGGCCAGTCCGATCTTCGGCACAAAGATCTCTTCCGTGTTGATCCAGCGCATGACGTTGATGAAGATCAGCAGCGCGGGCACAATCACATCCGCCCGATCTTCCTTCAGACTATATAATTTCATGCGGTCTTGCACGCTGAAGGCGGACAGTTCCTTATAAAAATCTTTCAGCAGTTCCAGCGTGAGCGGCTTGCCGTCTTTTCTTTTCGACAACGAAAAGATCTTATTGATATTGCCACCCGAACCGATGGCGATAAAATCATTTTTCATGAACCGCAGTTCTTTGCGCAGAAATTCCTTCATCCCTTCCCAATGCTGGTCGGTCACCTGATTTTTAAGAATGCGGATCGTGCCGATATTGATGGACTTTTTGAATACGAGTTTGTTGTCGGCAAAACAGGTGAGTTCGGTGCTGCCACCGCCCACGTCGATGTAGAGGTAGGCGTGACTGGAATCCATGTTTTCGGCAACATGGTTTTCATAAATCAGGGAAGCTTCTTCATCGCCGGAAATGATTTCTATGGCCACGCCGGTTTCGGCGAGCACACTGGCGATGATCTCCTCGCCGTTGACGGCATCGCGCATGGCGGAAGTGGCGGCCGCCTTGTACCGCGTAACAGTATAGGCATCGATCAGGTTTTTGAAAGCCTTGATGGTGTTGAGGATCATCAGGCGTTTTTCGGGCGAGATCACCTGCTGCTCGAACACATCAAAACCCAGGCGGAGCGGAACCCGGATGAGGTTCAACTTGTCAAAAACAGGTTTTTTATCTTTGACGCTGACTTCCGTAATGAGCAGCCTCGCTGCGTTGCTTCCGATATCGATCGCTGCCAGTCTCATCAATTCAAATCAGTTTTACGGTGTGTTGCTTTCCACTGGCTCGATGCTTTTCACGGGGGAAGAGGCGTCGGTTGCTTTCGTATTTTTCTGGTACAGATAATTATAAATCTCGATCTGCGATCTCACTTTTTTAGACTGATCCCGTTTGTACCGGTTGTCCAGGGCGTTGTCAAGCCACCGGGCTTTGACATTGTCTGCCAGCTGGATATTCAGAATATCTTTCAGTTCCTGTTTGATCACCGGATCCAGCACCGGACAGGTCGCTTCCACGCGGTGATCGAGGTTCCGGATCATCCAGTCAGCCGAAGATATAAAAACCTTTTCATCGCCACCGTTGTGGAAAATATAAACCCTTGCGTGTTCCAGGTATTCATCCAGGATGCTGATCGCTGTTACCGGCTTCTTGAATTTTTTGTTTTCAGGAAACATGCAGAAAATGCCCCGCACCACGAGTTTGATCTCCACGCCGGCGCGGGCCGCCTCGTATAATTTATGGATCAGGGTTTCATCTGCGAGCGAATTGATCTTCAGAATAATTTGTGCCGGTTCTTTTTTCCGGGCAGACCGGATCTCACGGTTGATCATTTTCAGCAGTTCGCGGCGCAGCGCCACAGGGCATGGGATCAGGGTCTTGCAGGTTTTCAGCGAGTCCATTCCGGTCTTCCATTTTTCCAGGTAGGTAAAAATGCGGTTTACATCCGCCATGATGTTCCGGTTGGAAGTGAGCAGGCAGTGGTCGCCATAAAATCCGGCGGTCTTTTCATTCATGTTTCCCGTACTCACAAAGCCATAATGAAGCGATCTTTTCCCAACCCTTTTCTTGATCATGCAAAGTTTGGCGTGCACCTTCAAATTCGGAATGATGTCGATCACTTTCACCCCTTCTTCCTCCAGCCGCTCTTTCCATTCCAGGTTGGCTTCTTCATCGAAGCGTGCCCGGAGTTCCATCATCACGGTAACATGCTTGCCGTTGCGCACCGCATTGATGAGCGCGTTGATCACCTTTGAATTCGACGCAAGGCGGTAGCAGGTAATTTTTATGGCCGTCACATCCGGATCGATGGCGGCCTCGCGGAGCATATCGATTACGGGATTAAAAGAGTGGTAGGGGAAATGCAGCATCAGGTCCTGCGCCAGCACCACTTCCGTCACCCGCGGCGCTTTCACCAGCAATGGATGCACAAAGGGTTTTTTACGCTGGCCTTTCCTGGCAAACACATCCGGAAAATCGATAAAATGCCGGAAATTATGGATGCGGCCGCCGGGGATGGTATTCGATTTTTTGATGGTGAGTCCTTTGATCACATATTCCAGCAATTCCTTGTCCATTTCCTTGTCGTACACGAATCGGACAAACTTTCCCTTCCGGCGGTTCTTCAGGCCTTTTTCAATTTTTTCGATCAGGGTGGTTGACAAATCGTTGTCGATGTCGATCTCGGCATCTTTGGTTACTTTGAACACCCAGGAACGGTAACGGTCATAGCCGAAATAGGAGAACAGGTTACGGAGATTGTACCGGATCATATCCTCCAGCAGCATGATATGGTGTTCGTCAGGCGAAGGCGAGGGGAGGATCACAAAGCGCCCGAGCAGGCGGCTGGGAATTTCGATCAGCGCAAATTTCTTATCCGCCGGCGTCTCTTTTTTTGAAAGCACCACGCCCAGGTAAAGGGATTTTTCCCGGAGATAAGGAAACTGCGGAATGCTCTGGATCATCAGCGGAATGATATTCGGCCGCGCTTCTTCTTCAAAAAAATTCTGTACGTATTTCTGCTGGTCCTTGTTGAGTTCCTTTTCGTTGATGAGAAAGATCTTCTCCCGGTTCATTTCCTGCAGGATGTTCCGCCAGGTTTCATCGAAGCGGTCTCCCTGCTCCAGCACGATGGCCTGGATCTGCTGGAGTATCTTCGCCGGACTCAGTTCCATGTGCATGTTGAGCTTTCCCTTGCCGCTGAAGGCAATCATGCGGTTCAGGGCCGCCACACGCACCCGGAAAAACTCATCCTGGTTATTGGAAAAGATGCCCAGGAATTTAACCCGTTCTCGCAGGGGCACAGATACATCTGCTGCTTCCTGCAAAACCCGCTCATTGAACGCCAGCCAGCTGATGTCCCGCGGAATCGTTCTTCTCTTCATAAAGCTCATTGTTGCCCCTTTGGTCGCAAAGTATTGAAAGGGAAAGGATTGGAAAATTAAGAAATTATGACTAGGATTGACCCGGGAATCCGGCGATGATTGGCGATTTTTGCCCGGATTGAATTTTCCTGTATTTGGTTTTGTTTATTAGTAATAAATGACGACCTTTGCCGTCCTAAATTACGACGGTATGTCTAGAGTATGTCAGGTTACAGGGAAGAGACCGATTACCGGTAATTCCGTTTCGCATTCGAATATCAAGACCAATCGCCGGTTTTTGCCGAATCTGCAGAAAAAGCGCTTTTTCCTTGCCGAAGAAGACAAGTGGATTACGCTGAAGGTTTCTACCGAAGCCATCCGTACCATCAACAAGAACGGACTGCTGAGTGTGGTAAAGAAGCTGCGGGCAGCCGGAGAAAAGATCTAACAAAAGCCGGATATCCGGTTGAGTATAACATTTAAATTCAGAAAGATGGCAAAGAAAGGCAATAGGGTTCAGGTGATCCTGGAGTGCACCGAGCACCGGGCCAGTGGTAAACCAGGTATCAGCCGGTACATCACGTCCAAAAACAAGAAGAATACCCCTGAAAGGATGGAAATGAAGAAATTCAATCCCACCCTGAAAAAAGTAACCGTTCATAAAGAAATCAAATAATCATGGCAAAAGCAGCAAAAACCGCGATCAAGACCAAGGATGCCCGTGCAGCGGCGGAAGCCAAAAACTGGACAAAGGTGATCAAGGCCGTGCGCAGTCCCAAGAGCGGCGCCTATACCTTTAAGGAAGCCATCGTGCACAAAGACAATATCAAGACCTTTCTTGCCCAGAAGTAAGCCGGTCCTGTCAACACATTTTTATCAAAGCTATCCGTCAACAGACGGATGGCTTTTTTGCTTTTCGCCAACGGCGGCGGCAAGCTAAATAATTGATTATGGGCTTTTTCGATAAGTTATTTGGAAAAAAAGATAAGGAAACCCTGGACGAGGGTCTGCAAAAAACCAAAGACGGCTTCTTTTCCCGCATCGGCAAGGCCATTGCAGGCAAAAGCACGGTCGACGAAGAAGTGCTGGACAGCCTGGAAGAAGCGCTCGTCAGCGCCGATGTGGGTGTCGAGACCACCATACAGATTATTGATCGGATTGAGAAGCGTGTTGCCAGAGACAAATATTTGAATACGACCGATTTGAACCGAATTCTTAAAGAAGAAATTGAATTGATGCTCACCCAATCTGCCAGCCCTTCGCAGCAGGCATTTGAGCTTCCGGCACAACGTCCCTATGTAATCCTGGTCGTCGGTGTTAACGGCGCCGGCAAAACAACCACGATCGGCAAACTGGCGTACAATTTCAAGAAGGCGGGAAAATCCGTGTTGCTCGGTGCCGCCGATACCTTCCGGGCGGCAGCCACTGATCAGCTCAGTATCTGGAGCGACAGGGTGGGCGTGCCCATCATCAAACAAGGTATGGGCGCCGATCCTGCTTCCGTGGCTTTCGATACCGTTCAGAGCGGGCTTGCCCGAAACACCGACGTCATCATCGTCGACACCGCCGGCCGCCTGCACAACAAAGCCCACCTGATGGAAGAGTTGGGAAAGATCAACCGGGTGATGAAAAAACTGATTCCCGATGCGCCCCATGAAGTGCTCCTCGTGCTGGATGGAAGCACCGGGCAGAACGCGCTGGAACAGGCCCGCCATTTTACCGCCACCACACAGGTAACGGGACTGGCCATCACCAAACTCGACGGTACGGCCAAAGGAGGTATCGTGCTCGCCATCGCCAACCAGTTTAAAATTCCGGTCCGTTTTATCGGTATGGGTGAAAAAATGGAAGATCTGCTGGTCTTTGACCCTCATGAGTTTGTGGACAGTCTGTTCAGCCTGGCCTGAGAGGATCTGGTATTATTTGATGTGGGCACTTGCATTAATGGGGGATGATTTCTATTTTAGGGATCTAAATAAAATCCACCATGAAAACCCTTACCAACCCTTTCGCCCGGGCGATCGCCTGCAGCGCTTTACTCTTCCTGTTTATTACTGCCTGTAAAAAAGACAACAACAGCACCCCGACGCCCGGCACAACCACGGGGATTTCGGCGACCGTCAACGGCAATTCCGCCTTCCAGTCAACAGCTGTATCGGCCGACTCCGGTATCAGTTACGAAGGATATATCATCCTGGTGGGAACACAACTGCTTTCAGGTGATACGGTTTCCATGGAAGTGGATCTTACCGATACCATCGAAGTAAACAAACCCTGCGCGTTCAAAAACGGCTCAGGACTTTCCTATTACAGCACCAAGGCCGGAAAGGGGTATCACGGAGATCCGGTGGATGGACATGGTACGGTGACTATCACCAGTCTTGACCCCGTGAGCCATAAGATCCAGGGTTCTTTCAGCGGAACACTGATCAACGATACGGACAGCATCGTGGTATCGAATGGTACGTTCAATTCAACCTACCAGGTCAAACTCAACTAATTCATTTTTTTGTAAAGACTGTGAGGCATCCGGCTCCGGCAATGGCCGCGAGACCGGAAGCCAGCAGTACAACGATTTTCGATTGTTCGATCATCGCAGGCTGGTCTGGAAAGGCCAGGTTGCTGATAAAGATTGACATCGTAAAACCGATGCCCGCCAGCATGCCAATGCCAAATATTCTTTTTATGGTGAGTCCGGGTGGAAGAACAGTCCAGCCGAGCTTTATTGCACAAAGGCTGAACAGACCGATACCCAGCGGCTTTCCGACCAGCAGGCCGAGCCCGATGCCCAGGCTGTTGGCAGATATAAGCGTCGTATGCCAGTCTGTTGGCAGAAATATCGCCGTATTGGCCAGCGCAAAAACCGGAACGATCAGCAGGTTTACCGGGTAATGAATCGCATGTTCAAGCGTATGGCTCAGGTTGTCTTTGGCAGATTTGTTTACCGGGATGGCAAAGGCAAGGAGTACACCGCTGAGCGTAGCATGAATCCCGGATTTGTACATGCAATACCAGATCACAACCCCTATCAAAAGATAAATCCACAGGATGGATACCTTGAGCCTGTTCAGCAACAATAACCCGCCGAAGAGTCCGAGCGCTGCAAATAAGTAGGCCGCGGAAAAAGACGTGGTATAAAAAAGCGCTATCACCAGGATCGCACCGAGGTCATCGATGATGGCCAGGGCGGTAAGAAAAATTTTCAAGGAAATAGGAACCCGCGAGCCGAGCAGCGACAATATACCCAGGGAAAAGGCAATATCAGTTGCCATGGGAATACCGATACCCGGCTGACCCGCTTTGCCGTGATTCAATAAAAAATGGATCAGCGCCGGAATCACCATCCCGCCCAGGGCCGCAATCACAGGGAGCAGGGCTTTCTTGATGCTCGACAATTCACCCCCCAGCATTTCTTTTTTGATTTCCAGTCCCACGAGTAAAAAGAAAATAGCCATCAGGCCGTCATTAATCCATTCCTCCAGATTGAATGGAATGTGTACGGGTCCGATAGCCACCGGCAGCGGTAACTCCCAGAAATGATGGTATGCGCTGCCCGCCTGACTGTTTGCCACCAGAAGGGATACCATGGTGCAGGCGATCAGGATGATGCCGCCGGCTTTTTCACTGGTAAAGAAACGCAGGAATGCAGATCTGGAACGAAGATCGGGTTGTGCCATATTGATCGGTTCCGAAGGTATATCATCCATTCCAATCTGCTTACCTTTGCCCCTGCATGAAGACAAAGTCGATCCGGAAGGACAAGGTGAATATCATTACGCTGGGCTGCAGCAAGAATATGGTGGACAGCGAAGTGCTGAGCGGTCAGTTGCAGGCCAGCCAGATCGACGTGGTACACGAAAACAGCCGGATTGACCACAATATCGTCGTCGTCAATACCTGCGGGTTCATTGACCGGGCCAAGGAAGAATCCATTAATACCATCATTGAACAGGTTGGGCTCAAGAAAAAGGGGCGCCTGGATAAAGTATATGTTACGGGTTGTCTTAGTCAGCGGTACCGTGACGATCTGCAGCGGGAGATACCGGAAGTGGATGCTTGGTTCGGCACCCTTGAATTACCGGCCCTGCTGAAGCGCTTCAATGCAGATTACCGGGCTGAACTGGTGGGCGAGCGCATGCTGTCCACCCCTTCTCATTATGCCTACCTGAAAATTTCGGAAGGCTGTAACCGCACCTGTTCCTTTTGCGCGATCCCGCTGATGCGCGGCCAGCACGTGAGCAAATCCATGGAAGATATCGTGCAGGAAGCCACCGGACTGGTAAGGAAAGGAGTGAAGGAGATCATGCTGATCGCGCAGGAGCTTACTTACTACGGGCTGGACCTGTATAAAAAGCGGATGCTGCCCGACCTGCTTCACCGGCTGGCAGATGTGCCAGGTCTGCAATGGATCCGGCTGCACTATGCCTATCCGACCAAATTTCCGATGGAGATCATCGATGTGATCCGCCAGCGCGACAATATCTGCAACTACCTCGACATGCCTTTGCAGCATGCCAGCGATCATATGCTCAAGGCGATGCGCCGGCAGATTACACGGAGCGAAATCTCCGAACTGATTCATTCGATCCGCCAGCAAATTCCGGAGATCTGTCTCCGTACGACCCTGATCGCGGGTTTCCCGGGTGAAACATTGGACGATGTGGAAGAAATGAAAGGATTTTTACAGGAGCATCGCTTTGACCGGGTGGGCATCTTTTCCTATTCGCATGAAGAGGGCACGAGCGCCTACGGCACGGCGGATGATGTGCCGGCAGAAGAGAAGGAACGGCGTGCGCAGGACGTGATGGAAGTGCAGCAGGAAATTTCGTATGAAAAGAACCAGGAGAAAGTAGGGAAAGTGTTTAAGACGATCATCGATAAAAAGGAAGCCGGCCGTTATATCGGCCGTACGGAATTCGATTCTGTGGAAGTGGACAACGAAGTGATCATCGAATCGGACGGGCCGCTGCCCATCGGAGATTTTGTGCAGGTAAAAGTGAGCAAGGCCTATGATTTTGATTTGGAAGGGGTTGTTGTTTAAATTCTAATTCACGTATGAACTGTACCGTCAGCCGCCTGCCCTATGCCGGCACCGGCTATTTTACCAAACTGATCACCGATTACCTCGCCGGGAATCCTTCACTTCAACCTTTTATTGCGCACCCTCCCGATATGACCGGCCTCAGGGCTTCGATTGCCGCCAGAAAAAAATTTCCGACAGACCGCGCGCAACTGGTGAGCATCCTGAAGGAACAATACAGCAAATTCCCATCACATCAGGCCGTTGAACAGAATATTGCGCGGCTCGCCGATCCAAACTGTTTCACGATAACCACAGCGCATCAGCCAGCCATCTTCACCGGCACCCTTTATTTTATTTACAAGATCCTTCATGCGGTCCGCCTCGCCCGGGCGCTCGCAGAAGCAATGCCTGAAAACCAGTTCGTGCCGGTATATTATATGGGCAGCGAGGACGCCGATCTCGATGAACTCGGAAATATCTTTCTCGACGGAGAAAAAATCGTCTGGGATACAAATCAAACCGGCGCCGTCGGACGCATGAAACCTGCGGGACTGGAAAAAATCATCCAGCGCATTGCCGGAGAATTCACGGAGCAGCCATTTGTGGGGGATCTGGTAGCGCTCCTGAAAACAAGTTACCTCAAACATGACAGTATCCAGGACGGGACGCAATATTTGTTGCATCAGCTGTTCGGATCGCACGGACTGGTCGTATTAATTCCCGATCATCCTGGATTTAAAAAGCAAATGCGTCCGGTTTTTCAGGATGATCTGTTCGGGCAGATCCCGGCCGCCCTTGCACAGAAGACCATCGATTCCCTGGAGAAATTGTATCCGGTGCAGGCAAATCCGCGCGCGATCAACCTGTTTTACCTCAAAGACGATATCCGCGAACGCATCGAAAAAAAAGACGATCATTTTGTCGTGCACCATACGGATCTCCGCTTTACCTTTGCGGAGATGGAAGCCGAATTGCAGGATCATCCGGAAAGATTCAGTCCGAACGTCATCCTCCGCGGCCTGCTGCAGGAGACCATTCTGCCGAACATCGCCTTCATCGGCGGGGGAGGGGAAACAGCCTACTGGCTCGAACTCAGATCCA
>CAZZYD010000125.1:0-10309 GCA_964658175.1 uncultured Puia sp.
GAACCTGGATCTGGAGCTTCGGAAACTCTTATACTATCCATTGTACGACGAGGCCGGAAATCACTATTTGATCAAACCCGGCACATTGCTGCTGAAGATTTTTACGGCAATGGCCAGCAAAATTACGCCAAAAAACTTACGTACCGCAACCAATCCGGCCGGTCCGAGCAGTTTTTCGAGATAATTCAGGGATTTCAGTACCAGGTACACAAAAATCAGGTTGATCAGGATCGCCAGCAGGATGGTAACGTCCTGGTAATTGGCTTTCAGCGAGATGATCGTGGTCAGCGTGCCCGAACCCGCAATCAGCGGAAAGGCAACCGGAACCATCATGCTCGTCTTCGCATCCCGGTCACTTTTGAAGAATTCAATCCCGAGCACCATCTCCATCCCAAGAATGAATATGACGATGGAGCCCGCGACTGCAAATGAATGTGTGTCGACACCCAGGATATGGAGAAAGGGCTCACCGGCAAACAAAAACAGGATCATCAGCGCCCCCGAAATCAGGGTCGCTTTCAACGACTGGATGCCACCCTTGTTCTTGAGGGTAAGCAGGAGCGGAATGGATCCGACAACATCGATCACCGCAAACAGGGTGAAGGTCACCGTGAGCAGCGCGTTCAGACTTGGATTGGTGATGGGTGGCATAAAGCAGGCCGTTTGGGCAAAGATAGCTTTCTAAAATCCAACACTCAGTCCCGCCATCATATTGAATTTTTTGCTGTTGTAGCCGTACACATCGAAGTACTGCTGGTTGGTGATATTCTGCAGGTTGGCGAACAGGCGTACGTGCGGTAGCTGGTAGGCCAGCGAACAATCCACCAGATAATAATGTGGCATCGTGGCAGGACCGATATCAAAACTGCCTTTCATCCGGTCGCCCACATAGCGGAAGGCCGGTGAAATCGTGAAGTGTGGCAGCGGCTCCAGGTTCAGCCGGCTGTTGAGGATGAAGTTCGGACGACGATACAGGTTTTTTGTTTTCACCCCGTCAATCGTTCCTTCGCCGTCCACAAAAGAAAAGTTATTACTCCAGCTCCCAATGGTACCCAGTTTAAAACTGCTTTCCAGCTCAAACCCATAATCGTTCTGCTTGTCGGCATTTACATAAAAAGAAGCAAAAGTGTTGGGATCGGTGAAAAAGCTGATCAGGTCGCGGATATCTCTCTTAAACCCGGCGATGCGGAAGGATATGCTCCCGTCGGGACTCTCCGCCTGCAACCCGATTTCATAGGTTACACTTCGCTCGGGTTTGAGTGATTTATTGCCGTACTCGCTATACAATTCATACAAAGACGGAATCTTGTACGCCGAAGAAATATTCACAAATACTTTTGTATGCTGGTCTATCGAAAAAGAAGGGTTGATCGTATAGGTCGCATTGGTACCGTAGATGGAATGATGATTCACCCGAAGGCCTCCTTCAAAATTAAAACCCGCCATATTTTTCAGCAGCAGGGAAGCATACCCGCTGTATTGATGAATGCTGGCGCTGTCCTTGCCGAGGTCGGATTCAAAAGGACCAAAACTGCCCGTGCTGAAATAGTGTTGCTCGGTAGATTGCCGGATATATTGTATACCTCCTACGAGTTCCACATGCGGTGTGAAGGCCCGGTTGATGTACGATTCTCCTGACCAGGTGTTACCCTTATAGTCACCCCGCTGGTAGGTGGAGTAAGGGTTCGAAATATAGCTGCTGTCATCAATAAAAAATCGTTTGGCCTGCTGATAACTGAGCAGTGTGTTCCATTTGAAATTTGTCTGCTGGTAATTCAGGTTCAGGGTACCCGAATTATTTTTATTCGAAGCCGTATAGTCTTTGTCATCCGTGAAAGCCCCTTCATCCAGGTCGTTGTGGTAAGCGCTGATATTGGTGGTTGCCTTCAGTGTCAGGTGGGGCGTAAACGCATAGTGCAGCTCAGCCATCAGGTTATTCTGTGAAAATCCGTCCTTGTCAAAACCGGCTTTTCCGGTGCTGTCATAGGCCGAGGAAAAGCCGGCGCTCTTTTGATAATTGTATTGGACGCGGTAACCGAATTTATCCACCGTACCATCGATCCCCAGGCCTGCACGGAATGTCTGGTAGGTGCCGTAACTAACGGTGGCGTTTGCCGCCAGCGGTTTCCTGCTTTCCTTCTTCAGAAAGATCTGCACCACGCCGGCAACCGCATCGCTGCCCCAGATGGTAGACTGACCGCCTTTGAGAATTTCGATGCGATCAATCTGTTCCAGCGGGATCGCATTCAGGTCGAAAGTATTGGTGATCTGGGATGGATCGTATACCGGCACGCCGTCGATCACGATCAGGAGATTCCCATCGGAAGCGCCGCGGAAATACGCGTCAATATTGGTTCCCGGGGCATTGTTGGAACCTACGAGCATAAAACCCGCCTGCGTATTCAGCAGTTCCGTGAGCGTTTTGCCGGCACTGGCGGCAATCAGTTTCGAGTCCAGCACCGTCACCAGCTTTCCGGATTCGGATTGCTTAACGGGAGCTTTTGATCCGGTAACCGTGACCTGATCCAATTGTTTGGCAGAATCTGTCTGCGCTTCTGAAAAAGAGAAAACAGCAATGGCCGCGGCCAGGCAAAGGAATTTTTTCATGATATGTTTATTGCCGGCCTTTCACCCGAAAGCCCGTAATGAATGAAGTTGATCTGGCAGGTCTTCTGGCTCGTTCCCTGTTCAACGTCTTCCCGTCGGCCCTTCGGCTGACAGTGACTGGTAGTTTGAACGCTTAATGGAACTTACAGCTACGGGGATAGCGCCGGATTTTCACCGGACTTCCCTTTTAATCATGCTTTCGGCATGAACCAAATCGCTGCAAATGTAGAGGAAAATATTATCCTTTACCAAAAGTAAAAGAGATGCCGGCATAATAATTTACGCCGGGTGCCACATTGTAATAGCGGCCGGCGGCGGCATTAATATCATTGCCAAGGCTGTATTTTGTATTGAAGGCATTGTCGATGCCCGTAAAAATATTCCAGCGAATCTTTCTTTCTCCCGGTGATCTGTAACCGATCCGGGCGCCCAATAACTGATAGGAACCGGCATAGGTCGTATTGGCATCGTCGAGGGGCAGCTTGTCGCTGTAGTAGTACGTGATATTGGTATAAAATCCCGGGGAGAAAATGATATCGGCGCCCGATGCCACCGTATTCTTTGCCACACCCGGCAGACTTTTACCGGCATAATCGGTGGTGCCCTTGGTAAAATCGGAGTAATGAAAGTGATCCAGCGTGTAAGCAATCCATAACCTTGCGCCGCTCAGCACCGCGCCCGGTGTTTGCAGTAACTCGTAACTAAGCTGGGATTCGATTCCTTTCTGGTTGGTGGCGCCGGCATTTACATAATAATCGGTATTCGTCGTGTCTTCGCGCACCACGATCGCATCTTTCACCTTGAAATAGAATGCCGTTATTTCCAGGTAAAGTCTTTTTTGCAGAAAGCTTGCCTTTATACCGGCTTCATAGTTTACGCCATGTTCCGGCTGCAAATCGGTGTTGATGCTGCCGGTGGACGGTAGGATTTCCGCCGTGGTCGGCGCCGAAAATCCTTTGCTCACACTGGCATAGGCGAAAAGATCAGGAAGAATTTTTTTTGACAGCGCAATGCGTGGTGCTACCTGGTTACTGAACGTTTTATTTCGCGGTACGAATTCCGGGATGGACAGCCTTTGGATGCCGGTGAATGATTTATTGTAACTGGCGCCGGCGGTCAGTCCCCAGCCGCTTTTTGTGAGCAGGTCAGCCTGGGCAAAAAATGAATAGGTATAGGTGTTGATATTGTCATTCGTCTGCACGGTATCCGGGGCGCCCCCCTTGTTTCCGTAATCTTCTGTTTTAAAAAATCCCTTTTGCCCTTCCGCGCCGGCGGTGATATGAATTTTATTTCCTCCCAGATAGTCTGTATACGAGAAAGCCGTGCGTCCGCCGAAATGCGGTTCATTGCGGATTTCATAATTGCGGAAGGTTGGATTTTTCAATTGCGTATAGGCCCCGTAGGCCGTGGTGGTATTGTCCCAGTGTTCATCGAAATGATATACCTGTGTGATACCGGCAAGAAATGTTTTTTGAAAGATGGCCGCCTGTGCCTGTTGCGCACTGGGTGTGGCGCCGACTTTGGGCCTGGCCTGTCTTGCATTGGCATTGTATTCGGTGATATTCAGTCCGCCGGGCGTCTGATAATACAGATCGCCGAAAGATACAAAACTGGTGAGCGTCTGTTTTTCATTGCTTTTCAGAATAGACTGCCAACTGCCGATGTCTCGCCGCATCTGCGTATTGTCACGATATCCGTTTGAGGTCTGGTGGGTATAAGTAAATACATTTCCGCCTGCAGGACTTCCTGTACGAACCTGTGCATTGACGCTGTTTGTATTAAAACTGCCACCGGTATAGTTCAAGGTTACGCCGGGCTGCCAGTTATCACCGATCGTACGGATGAGGATGGCGCCACCGGTACCAGCACCATACAGGCTGCCTGCGGGACCTTTGATGATTTCGAGTGACTGCACATTAAAAAACGACAGCTGGTTCAGGTAGGTATTGCCGCCCGGATCGGTGAACGGAATACCATCGAGGTATACTTTTACATTGCGCACGCCGAAGGGAGAACGCAGGGTGCTGCCGCGAAAACTCAGCCGGTAACTGCCGGGGGATCGTTCTTCCATGCGCACACCGGGAATGCTGTTTACCGCGGGCACCAGGCTCGTGTTGCTGAACCGGTTCAGTAATGCCGACGTAAGTACACCGATGGATGCCGGGGTCTCAGCCAGTTTCCTGTTTTCATCGTAGGCATGGACTACTACTTCCTGAAGCAGTTTTGGTTCGGTATGGCCGGCTGTATCGGTTTCCACTGTCTGTGAAAAACCGGCAGCGGAAAAGGATAAAAACAGTGCGGTGAGCAGGGAGATCTTCATCGGGCTAAAGTTATTACAAGAAAAGCCCTGAAACGAATATTTGATTATCTTAACCTTATACATGCAGAAAACCAAACTCGGGCTTTTTGATTTCACGATGATCGTCGTCAGTCTGGTGATTGGCATGGGAATTTTCCGAACCCCGGTGAATGTGGCGCAGAATTCGGCCACGGTATTCATTTTTTTCGCGACCTGGATCACCGGCGGCGTTATCGCCCTCTGCGGAGCCCTCAGTTATGCAGAGATCGGTTCAAGGCTGCCGGTCACGGGCGCCTACTACAAAATATTCTCTTACGGTTATCATCCTTCCATTGCCTTTGCCATCAACTGCATTATCCTGATATCGAACGCCGCATCCCTGGCCGCCGTGGCGCTGGTTGGCGCAGAATATATTTCAACTGTTTTATTTCCCGGCGACATGCACGTACAGACCGCCGAAATCAGCATTGCCATCGGGGCCATCGCCTTGTTTTATGGGGTAAACCTGCTGGGATTGAAAATGAGTGCGCGTGCGCAGAATGTACTTACCGTGATAAAGATCTCGATGATCCTGGTGCTCATCACGCCGCTGTTCTTTGCTGCACCGGTAACGGCCCATGCCGCGCCGCTGGGGAATGCGGTGCCGGACAACTGGATGGATTATCTCAAGGGATTTGGTAAAGGCCTTGTGGCGGTGTCGTTTACCTGTGGCGGCTATCAGCAAACCATCAATTTCGGCGCGGATGTGGAGCGGCCGACAAAAAATATTCCCCGGGGTATTTTCTTCGGGATACTCATCATCCTGCTGCTTTATGTGAGCGTCAACTATGCCTATATCAAAGTGATCGGACTGGAACAGCTCCGCGACAGCAAGGGCATCGCGGCGGTGATGGCATCGCATATTTTCGGCGCTGCTGCGGGAAAAATTGTTTCGGTGCTGCTGTTTCTTTCGGTGCTCGCGTATGTGAATGTGTTGCTGATGAGCAACCCGCGGGTGATGTATGCCATGAGCGAGGACGGTGTGCTGCCGGCGATTTGCGCCCAAAAAAATAAGAAGACGCAGGTGCTGGTCCCTTCCTTGTCGATCTTTGCCTGCCTGAGCATGCTCATCGTTTTCTGGGCTAAGAAATTCGATGAGATCCTGAGTTTTACCATTTTCCTCGATTGCATCGGCATGGCAGCGTCGGTAGCGACCATCTTTGTTTTGCGTAAAAAAAATATCAAACCGGAAGGAACCATTTTTACGGTGAAACTGTATCCGGTTGTTCCCCTGATTTTTATTGCAGCGTATGCGTTTATCGCGCTGAGTATATTTAACGATCAGCCGAAGACGGCGCTGACGGGCCTGGCCGTGCTCGGATCTTTCATCCTGATTTATTTTCTTTCAAAAAAACGCATCTCCGTCACCTGATTTTTTTTCCACAAACGTGGTATTTGCTTCCGCCTCCTTCCATGCTATTTTGCTCCTGCTGATGGGGGTTTCCGAAACCCATGCGTTTTGCGAAGAAGTAGGAGCAGTCAATTATTTTTTATGAAATCAATCACATTGGAAGCGGGCGGGTGTCGTTCACTGACCGCTGCGGAAACCGACGCGGTATGGGGTGGGAGTATACCGCCGCTGGTTTGGACGATTCTTTCTTCCCTGGTGAGTCATTTCGGAGATTTCCGTGAGGGCATTTCAGACGGGTACAATTACCGGGCACCGAGGTATTAAAAAGTTCAGCATGGAAAACAGGCAGCAACGGTGGATCAGGATATTGACCAGGATGATTTTTTACATCCTGCTGTTTCTTTTCATAGACTATATCATGACCGTGTTGCCGGATTTTATCAGATCATTAAAAAAACACTAAGATGAAACAGCATTTCAGCACCTTTTCCCTGCAGGGGATGGAAGCATTGGATCTGACGGCCTGCGATAATATTTACGGTGGCGAGAGCGCCTGGTATTGGGTAGGCTATGTGGTCGGAGCATTTGTAAAAGCCGTTACCAGCGGTTCGCCGGACAATGGCATGAGACTTTATAATATGGCCCTCGGATAAACTTTCGGTATGAATCAGGAAACATGGGAAGATACGCTCGCGGCTTATCTGCCGGAAATGAAAAAGCGCAGCCCGGTGCTGTATTGGTTGATGATCGGTTGCGTCGGGGTATTGTTCGGCTCCCTCTTTTTAATAAGGGTGCCGGTATACGTCAGTTCGTCCGGGATGATCAGGCCCTCGCCGGAGCGGGTTTTTATAAGGGTCGCTTCTGGGGGGATCGTGGATTCTTTGTATAGCCGGGAAGGAGCGGCCGTACGCTGTCAGGACATGCTGGTCAGGCTGCGCGACCCCGGCAGCGGGATGCGTCTGCAGGTATTACAGGAAGAAATTTCGAAATACCGCCTGTTTATCCATGATTTGGAAGCCCTGCGATTGTCCGGCGAAGAAAATCTGCCGCCGGCAACCACGTTGGTAACACCTTATTTCCGGCGGCAGGCAAGCCGGTTTTCTTTTCATCTGCAGGAAATAAAAACTTCGGTTGACAAGGCCGAAGAAGATATGGCGCTGAACCGTTCGCTGGCGGCGGAAAGGGTAATATCACCCAGGGAATGGTACGACATACAGTCGCAACGGAACAGGATCAGGAACGGTTTCAGCGCCTCCTGGCAGGAACAGCAGGCGGATTGGGAGCAGGAACTGGTGCGATACCGATCGGCACTGAACGAATGTCTCGCACGAAAAAATGAATTGATCGTTGAGGCGGCCGCCAATGAGGTCCGGGCGCCGGTGGCAGGTATCGTCCAGGGAATCGGAAGCATTTATCCGGGCAGCAGGGTTCAGGCAAATGATATCGTTTGTACCGTATCCCCTGAAGGGAGTCTGCGGATGGAGTGCCTGGTATCGTCGGGAGACATTGCCAGGATCCGGCTGGCGCAACCGGTCGTCTGCAGGATAGATGCATTCGATTATCGTTTTTTTGGTCTCGCCGGTGGCCGGGTGCTGGCGATCGACAACGATTTTACGGTCGTGGATAAGCAGGCTGTTTTCCGGGTGATCTGCAGCGTAGATCAGCGGCTGCCGTTAAAAAAAGGGATGACCTGCAGGGCCCGGTTTATCATCGCCCGCAGAACGCTCTGGCAGTTATTATTTGACCGGCTTGACGATTGGTTTGTATGAAAAAGCGAAAGCTGGTCAGACAAAGGGATCATTCAGATTGCGGCGCCGCCTGTCTGGCGTCCATTGCAGCCCATTATCAGTTATTCATCTCCGTGAATCGGATCCGGCAGTATGCCGGCACCGATCAGTCCGGCACCAGTATGTCGGGATTGATGGCCGCGGCCGGCCGGTTACATTTTCAATCCCGCGCCGTGCGGGCGACGGCCATGTCGCTGCCATCCATACCGCTTCCGGCGATCGCGCATTTTGTGCAGGACAACGGGTCACATCATTTTGTGGTGTTATACCGTGCTGAAAAGAAACAGCTGACCTATATGGATCCCGCCACGGCCAAAATGGTCCGTGTGGCACCGGCAGTGTTTCAAAAAAAATGGACCGGTGTGTTGCTGCTGCTGATGCCTTCGGAAGATTTGCAAGTGGGCGGCGGACGGTTGTCTGTCATGGCACAGTTCCTCGGCTTGCTGCGGCCACACCGCGGGATGATGTTCCAGGCGTTTCTGGGTGCGCTGGTATATACGCTGATGGGATTGTCCACGGCAGTCTATGTACAGAAGCTCGTGGATTTCGTAATACCTGACAACAATCTTGCGCTTCTGCAGACCCTGGGTGTGCTGATGAGCGTGATCTGGGTATTTCAGGGTGCCATCGGGTATATCCGGTCACTGATCGTACTGCGCACGGGCCAGCAACTGGATGCCGCCCTGGTCATGGGTTATTTCAGGCATTTGTTTGCCCTGCCCCAGCAGTTCTTTGACACGATCCGCATCGGGGAGATCATGAGTCGCATAAACGATGCCGTGAAGATCCGTTTGTTCATCAACGACACGGCCATGTCGATGGTACTGAATGGCCTCATCATCAGCTTTTCCATCAGTATGATGTTTATCTACAACTGGAAACTGGCCGCGGGGATGATGATGACCCTGCCGCTGTACACGGCAATGTTTATGATCAGCAACCGGATCAACAAAAAATGGGAGCGGCGGCTGATGGAACATGCGGCCGCCATGGAAACACAGGTGCTCGAAAGCCTTGATTCGATGGCTACCGTGCGGCGCTTTGGCATGGAAGCATTTGTGCTGGAAAAAATCGAGAACAGGTTTGTTGCGCTGATGCGCACCGTTTTCCGTACCGGTGTCGCAGGCAACAGGCTTTCGACTATAACGGAATCGGTCACCCGACTTTTCACCATCACACTCCTGTGGGCGGGAACCTATTTCGTCCTCCGGCAACGCCTGTCGGCCGGGGAATTGCTTTCTTTTTATGCACTCACCGGATATTTTACGGCGCCAGCCATGGCACTTATTGCGGGCAATAAAAGCATGCAGGATGCGCTGATTGCCGCCGACCGGCTGTTTGATATCCTGGATCTGGAAACTACCGCCCGACAAACAGGGATGAAAGTTCATCCGCTGATCGCGGGGGATATACGCTTCCGGCAAATCTCTTTCCGGCATGGCAGCCGGCATCCGTTGTTCAGCGGGCTGGAATTGCAGATCCGCAAACATGAGATCACGGCCATCGTCGGGGAAAGCGGCTCGGGCAAATCAACGCTGGTGAATCTGCTGCAACAAATCTATCCCCTGCAGGCCGGAGAAATTTATATCGGCGATACGGATATCCGTTATGCGGATTCCGCGGCCTTGAAAAAAATGATTGGCGTCGTGCCCCAGCAGATCGATGTATTCTCCGGAACGGTCATTTCGAATATCGCGCTGGGTGCGGAAGAACCTGATATGAAAAAAATCGTTCAGCTTTCCGGTTTGCTGGGGCTGGATGATTTTATCAGGTCCCTCCCGGCTGGTTTTGAAACGGTGCTCTCGGCACAGGGAAGCGATTTGTCCGGCGGACAGAAACAACGGCTTGCCATCGCACGGGCTTTGTACAGAGATCCTGACATTCTGATCCTTGACGAAGCCACTGCCGCGCTGGACGCCGCCAGCGAAGCCAAAGTGAAAGAGGCGCTGCAATGGTTTCGCGGGCAACAGAAAACGGCGCTGGTGATCGCCCACCGAAAATCCATGATCGAATTGTGTGACCGCATCCTGGTCTTGCAGCAGGGGCGACTGGTGGCGGATCTTTCCAACGCGGAATTTCTGGCTGATGAAAACGTATACAGCCGACAAGTTTTTAGCGGATGACGCCTTTTCAGGATATTTACGCTTTAAGCACTTGTATGGACCTGTCGTATATCCTGAATGAGCTGGGCGAAGACCGCGATGCCTATTATAATGCCATGGCCCC
>CAZZYD010000126.1:0-10284 GCA_964658175.1 uncultured Puia sp.
CGCAGAAAAAAGTACAACCTGTAAAAGGGAAAAAACCATAGCTTATCCGGATCCATCGCTTTCATATCGTCATCAGCACCATCCTCACGATCTGTATCGCCGGTCCGGCCGCCGCGCAAAAAAAAATCGCCGAATTCAGCATCGTTTATAACTATGCCATCGGTAGCGGCGTTGAAGGCCAGAAGCCGCCGGTGACGGGTACCAGTACCTTTTATGTGCAGGGACTGCGGAGCAGGTCGGATATGAACAGCAACCAGTTTTCTTCCACCGTCATTTATGATGGGAAATCAAACAGCGGCGTGATCCTGAAAGAGGTCAATGCGCAGAAATTATTAATCCGGCTGACGCCTGAAAACTGGAAAAGCCGGAATGCGCGCTATGCCGATACCCGGTTCACCAAATTTAATGACACCCGTACCATTGCCGGCTACACCTGTTTCAAAGCAACGGCATCCACAGCCGATGGTTTTGAGATTACGGCATGGTATACCAAGGATCTGTTGCCGGAAAACAAGGAGTATGATGCGCCCTTTAAAAATCTGGAGGGACTGGTGCTGGATTATGAGTTCGCCAAAGGCAATCTCCATATAAAATATACGCTCTCCGCATTAAGCCTGAATGCCGTGGCGGCTTCCAAATTCGATATCCCGACCAGCGGATACCGCGAACTGACCTACGAAGAAAGTAGAAAGATGAATATTAACAATTAAGAAAAATTATTTTGGCATATTGATCTTCACCCCGAGGAACTGAAGATTCGTTTTGCTGCCTGCATTGAGGGCGGCTACATTTACCTTGTAGCGGAATGGAAGGATGAAAGTGGTGTTCCCGCGCTGATACGTGATCATGGTGTGCAGGGAAACTTTGTTGTTGTCCACATCGTGAATGCGATAAGTGCTGCCGCTGTAAACGGTGGATGACTTGAGCGTAAACGGAAGGGATGAGCGGATCGGCGTGAAATTGTTCCTGAACGGAGACATATTCTTCTTATCGCCACCACCGGTGCTTGCGTATGCCAGGGCAACCAAGCCCACAAGGAATAAACTGACCGCCGTGCGACGGAACAATTTAACGATCGATGGGTTGTTGAACTGAATCATTTAACAAAGATAAGGTAAGTTTTTTGTTTTCTTTAACCTTCGGCCAGCTATTTAACGGTATTTAAGCCCGTTTCACCGAGAAAGCCGGTCTCTGATAAATACGCAGGTCCTAATCGCTTGGTTGCCATGGCATAAATAATTTGCCGGTTATTGGATAAGCAGTAATTTAGTATAACATCCTTACATGAAAGAAAATCCATACCATCCCGATCAGGAGGACATATTAGCATTGCTGCGGCAATACCAGGATTTAAGGAACGGACGGAGACACTCCTTTATCGACGAGGAATCTTTCGAAAAAATCATCGACTATTACGACGGAAAAGAAGAGATCCCGCAGGCGCTGGAAGCGGTGGAGATCGCTGTTGAACAATACCCGTATTCTGCGGCCCTGCTGATCCGCAAGGCGGACCTGCTCATCGCTTCGCGAAAATACCGGGAGGCCCTCGATATCCTCGAACAGGCCACCTTGCTCGACGCTACCGATATAAACCTGTACATACTTAAAACAGATGCCTACCTGGCCCTGGACCAGCAGGAAAAAGCCGTTGTGCTTTTGCAGGATGCCCTTCAGCATTTTGAAGGAGCCGAACGCATCGAACTGCTGTTTGAACTGGCCGACGTATACGACGATTACGAAGAGTTTGACAAGATCTTCGACTGTCTCCGCTGGATCCTCGAACAGGATTTCGACAACGAGGAAGCGTTGTACAAGATTTGTTTCTGGACCGATTTTACCGGTCGCAACGAAGAAAGCATTCGCCTGCATCAGCATATCATCGAAGAGAATCCTTATTCCTCGCTGGCCTGGTTCAACCTGGCGGCTGCTTACCAGGGCCTCAAGCTGTTTGAAAAAGCCATCGATTCGTATAAATATGCCGTGGCGATCGACGACAAATTCGATTATGCCTACCGTAATATGGGCGATGCCTTTATCCGTTTGCGGAAATACAAGGAAGCCATTGAAGCGCTCGAACGCGTACTCGAACTGTCCAAGCCCGAAGACGTGATCTATGAGGCCATCGGTCACTGCCACGACAAGCTGAACAAATATGCCCAGGCACGTTTTTATTACCGCAAGGCATCGCACCTCAACCTGGGTGACAGCAAACTTGTGTACAAGATCGCCTGTACCTACCTCAATGAGGGGCAGTGGACCAACGCCGTCAAACAGCTGGAGGCGGCGATCAAGATCCATGGTAAACATCCCGAATATCACCTGGCCATGGGCGAGTGTAAAATGCAGCTGGGCGAATACAAGGAGGCGATTCAATACTGCAGCAATGTGGTGCGCATGCGCCAGAAAAATATGTCGGGATGGGAAGCCCTGATCCGTTGTCTCTACCAGGCCGGCTACTTCAAGGAAGCGTATGAACAGGTAAACCAGGCCATCCGCATTACGGGCGACAAGCCCCTGTTGATTTTCTATCTCAGTACGATCTGTTTCGCCATGGGCAAATCGAAAGAAGGGCTGATCCATCTGGACAAAGCTCTGTCCCGGTCTCCGCGTTTACTAAAGAAAATGATCGACCTCAACCCGTCGCTCCTGCAATCCCAGCTGGTGGTCGACGTGATCGCGCGGTACAGGAAGAAATAGCGGGCTCATTTTTGTTTTCCTATTTTTGCGGGGCAAAGTCATTTTTCAATCTGAAAAAACAATAGATGAATTTTAAACTCAGCCAGATTCCTGAACGATATGCAAAGCCCCGGAGCAGAGGAATTACGATGGTTATGGACAAGGGATTAAGCATTGAAGAGACAAAAAATTTTCTCAGTATTTCCGATCCGCACGTGGATATCGTCAAGCTGGGTTTCGGTACATCCTACGTAACGCCAGGCCTTGAAAAGAAGCTTGCCATTTACAGCGACTATAGAATGCCGGTATATTTCGGAGGCACACTGTTCGAAGCATTTCTGATCCGTGGTCAGCTGGAAGATTATATCGCCGTCTGCAAGGAATTTGGCATCAGCTATATGGAAGTGAGCGATGGTTCGGTGGATATTGACCATGCAGAAAAATGCCGCCTGATCGAGCGGCTCACGAAATACGGAACCGTGCTGAGCGAAGTGGGCAGCAAGGATGCCGCCCATATCATCCCGCCTTATAAATGGATTGAACTCATGCGTGCCGAACTTGCCGCAGGCTCCACCTATGTGATCGCTGAAGCACGCGAAGCCGGCAATGTCGGCATTTACCGCGGCACCGGCGAAGTGCGCGAAGGACTGGTACAGGAAATCCTGACACAGATCCCTGAAGAAAAAATCTTATGGGAAGCCCCGCAGAAATCTCAGCAGCTTTATTTCATTGAACTGATCGGCGCCAATGTCAACCTGGGGAATATCGCTCCCAACGAAGTACTTCCGCTGGAAGCGATGCGTGTCGGATTGCGCGGAGACACTTTCGACCTTTTCCTCGATAAAGAAAAGAAAAAATGAGGCAGTTCGGGCTGATCGGATATCCACTGGGTCATTCCTTTTCGCAAAAATATTTTACACAGAAATTTCAGCGGGAAAATATCGTTGACTGCCAGTATCAGAATTTCGAGATCGACAGCCTGCAGGTATTGCCGGTGCTGCTGAAAAATCCGGACCTGGCCGGACTGAACGTCACCATTCCCTACAAACAGGGCGTACTGTATTTGCTGGACGAACAGGATGCGGTGGTGCGTGCCGTGGGCGCCTGTAACTGCCTGAAAGTTTCGAACGGACGCGTGCAGGGTTTTAATACCGATGTGATCGGTTTTGAACAATCGCTTCTTCCGAAACTCCTGCCTTCGCACAACCGGGCGCTGATCCTTGGCACGGGCGGGTCTTCCAGGGCTGTGGCCTATGTATTGAAAAAACTGGGCATCGATTATCTTTTTGTCAGCAGCAAAAGCGAACGGCAGCCCGGCACGATCTCGTATGCATCCCTTACGGAAGAGATCGTGGAGCAGCACCGGCTCATCGTCAACTGCACGCCGCTGGGCATGTCACCGCATACGGACGCGAGTCCTGAAATTCCGTATTCTTTCATCGGCTCCGGCCATTATCTGTTCGACCTGATTTACAATCCGGCGAAGACCGTTTTTCTTCAGGAAGGAGCGGCCCGCGGTGCACGGATCAGGAACGGGGAGGATATGCTGGTAATACAGGCGGAGGAGAGCTGGAAGATATGGAATCACTTGTAAGAATCTTGTTTCACGCAAAGATTTTGTTTCACGCGACGAGGCGACGGATGCGCAACGGATTTCTGGTTCACGCAAAGACGCAAAGGAAAGGAGTTCTCGATTCAACTTCATAACAAAGGCGCAAAGGGTTAACTCTTTGCGCCTTTCCTTTGCGTCTTTGCGTGAACCCCGTGGCGGCGTTGCGCATCCGTCGCCTCGTCGCGTGAAACAAAACTCTTACCCAACACGCTTCATCCTTCGCAACACTTCCTCCGGCACACGCACCACTTTCCTGCTTTCATAGTCAAAACAAACCATGCCGGTTTTCGCTACCGCCAGGACTGTTTTTTCATCACCCGTTATTTTTTCGAACAAATAAATAATATCAAAACCGCTGCCGGTAAAATCGACGGCCTGCACCGAGGTGAAGAGCATGTCCCCGTAAAAAATTTCTTTTTTAAACTGGATCGCGGCGTCCCGCATGATTAGTCCGACGCCGCCGGTGTTGAGCTCGGTATAACCCATGGACTGCAGGAACTGCATCCGGGCTTCATGGGCGAAAGACAGGATGGTATCGTTGCCCGCATGCCCGCCGTAATTGAGGTCGGTGATGCGCACGGGGATGCGCGTGCTGAACGAAAAGGAGGCCGGAAGATCGATCTGGATTTTAGCCATGGTGGGGTGTTTGCTGTGTATGCAGGAAACGGATCAGCTGGTCAGCCGCTTTTTTCCGGTGACTGAAAATATTTTTTTCTTCGAGGCTCATCTCCGCAAAGGATTTTTCAGACCCCAGGGGCACGAAAACAGGGTCGTAGCCAAAGCCTGCGATCCCTTTGCCGGAAGTGAGGATATTTCCTTCGCAGATGCCTTCAAAAAAATAAGACCGGCCATTGAGCAGCAGCGAAATCACGGTATGGAAACGCGCCGACCTTTCTGACAGTCCGGCCAGCGCTCCGAGCAGTTTATCGATATTGTCACCCGATGATTTCCCTTCGCCGGCATAACGGGCGCTGTGCACGCCGGGAGCGCCGCCGATCGCGTCCACTTCCAGGCCTGTGTCTTCGCTGAAACAATCTTTTCCGGTGAGCTCATGGATGACCCTTGACTTTTCCGCGGCATTTTCTCTGAGCGTGTGGAATGGTTCGGGTATGTCGATATTAATACCGGCCTGCCGCAGGGTGATCAGTTGTAGTTGTTGTCCGACGGCGGCCTGGAGCTCGTCAATTTTATGCTGGTTATTGGTGGCGAAAATGAGGGTGGTCACGCGCATCAGATTCCGAACATGGTTTTGAGTGAGGTCCAGAGTTGTTTTTTCAATCCCTGGGCGACGGGTCCGTCCTGGTTGATCTCATCGAGTGAAGGGAACGCATAGACTGCGCAGCCCGACAATTCGAGCTGTTCAAAGGGCGACAGGGTCGCTGTCAGGCCAAGGGCACGGGAGGGCACGCCGAAAAGCAGCAGTTTTTGCGGGTGCAGCTGGGCATTCAGTGTATCGAAGACGACGGGCGACGTCGCCTGGTTCACGAGGGCAATATCATCCGGCGACAACTGGCAGGCACCCAGCAGTTTGGTAATGAAAACCAGGTGATGATCGGGCAGAAAGGCTGTTCCGGGGCAATCGGCCATCAGGCAGATCCGGCGCAGGTTTTTGCCGAGCACTGCATAGGTTACAGGTTTTGCCACCGGGCTTGCGATGGCCGCGCTGGGAAGCACCAGCTGGTTCGTGTACAGTGATTCCAGCATTTCGCTTGTCAGTACGATGTCGTTTATACTCATTTTGGCAACATGTGGGAGAATTCCGGCGGTCGCCCTGGTTTCGCAGGAAAAAATTCCGGAATCTTTTGTTTCTTTGTAAGGTAAAAATAGCGTTTTATGATAGACATGATGGACATCTCTGTAACGAAGGTAAAAAGGAGCAGGATCAGCGAAATGGATTTTGACAATCTCCCGTTTGGAAAACATTTCACGGATCACATGCTGGAAGCGGATTATGTGGATGGAGAGTGGAAACTCGCCGCCATCCGGCCTTTCCAGCCACTCAGCCTTTTGCCGAGCCTTGCAGCCATCCATTATGGACAGTCCATTTTCGAAGGCATCAAAGCCTACCGGATGGCCGGCGGGGAAGCCGCTATTTTCCGGCCGATGGATAATTTCAGAAGATTCAATCAGTCAGCAGAACGCATGGAAATGCCGGCAGTTCCGGAAGAAATTTTTATTGAAGGCATGCGCCGCCTGATCGAGGTGGACAAGGACTGGATCCCGGCCAAGGACGATTATTCCTTGTATATCCGGCCCTTCATGTTTGCGACCGATACATCGATCGGGGTAAGACCTTCCGAAACCTATAAATTCATGATTTTGCTGAGTCCGACCGGTCCCTATTATGCCGTGCCGATGAAGATCATGGTGGAGGAGACGTATACGCGGGCTGCTCCGGGCGGGGTGGGCTTTGCCAAAAATGCGGGGAATTACGGGGGTAGTCTGAAAGCGGCTGCCGAAGCGAGAAAAAATGGCTACGACCAGGTGCTCTGGACGGATGCTTTTGAACATAAATGGCTCCAGGAAGTGGGCACAATGAATGTGTTCTTTCTCTTTGGCGACACGGCGGTGACGCCTTCGCTGGAAGAAGGAACCATCCTCGCAGGCGTCACCCGCGACAGTGTGATGACGGTATTGCGGGAAATGGGGCTCCGCGTGGAAGAACGGCGGATCAGCATCGACGAAGTGGTGAGCGCACACCGCGCGGGTACACTCACCGAAGTATTCGGCACCGGAACGGCCGCCGTCATCTCCCTGATCAGGCAACTGGGGTATAAGGATTACACGATGCATTTTGACGTAGACAGCTGGAAAACAGCGCCTGCGCTTAAAAAGCGGCTGACCGATATCCAGCACGGCAAGGCGGCAGATACTCATGGCTGGATGCTTCCGGTATAAGGTTCAATTTTAATTTGGATTTTCATCCGGGGGCTGTTACCTTTGCCGTCCCAAATTTCAAACAGGTTCGTAATGCCGACAATTCAACAATTAGTCAGAAAAGGAAGAGAGATCATCCGCGCAAAGAGCAAGTCCAGGGCACTGGATTCCTGTCCGCAGCGCCGCGGCGTTTGTACCCGTGTGTACACCACCACGCCCAAGAAGCCGAACTCGGCCTTACGGAAAGTTGCCAAAGTGCGCCTGACCAACAAGATAGAAGTGATCGCTTATATTCCCGGCGAAGGGCATAACCTCCAGGAGCATTCCATTGTGCTGATCCGTGGTGGTCGTGTGAAGGATTTGCCAGGGGTCCGTTACCATATCGTGCGCGGAAGCCTCGATACGGCCGGCGTAAAAGACCGCAAGAAGAGCCGTTCCAAATATGGCACCAAGAAAGACAAGGGCGGCAAACCAGCGGCAAAAAAATAATTATCAAATAATTCTTACATACTCATGAGGAAGTCACAAGCCAAAAAATTACCCTTAGCCCCGGATTCGAAATACAGCGACATCCTGGTTACCCGTTTTGTCAACAACCTGATGTGGCAGGGTAAAAAGAATACGGCTTTCGGTCTTTTTTACGACGCCATCGACCGCGTTGCCAAGCAAACCAATGACAATGGTTACGAAGTATGGAGAAGGGCGCTGAACAATGTTACCCCTGCCGTGGAAGTGAGAAGCCGCCGGATCGGTGGAGCCACTTTTCAGATCCCTGCAGAAGTTCGCGCCGACCGTAAGATTTCCCTGAGCATCAAGTGGCTGATCCGATTCAGCCGGGAAAGAAACGGCAAGAGCATGGCCGATAAACTCGCCGGCGAAATCGTTGCCGCCAGCAAAGGGGAAGGCGGGGCATTCAAGAAAAAAGAAGATACACACCGGATGGCAGAAGCCAACAAGGCCTTCGCGCATTTCCGGATCTGATCATATCCGAATTCATTGAAAACCCTCCGCTTCAACGGAGGGTTTTTTGTTGCGGGCCGCGTTTATTTTCACCAGAAAAATTACGTACCTTTGCGCTCCGTTCTGAAAATATTTTAATTCAAAAAAATGGCAGACCTACGTTATCAAAGAAATTTCGGTATTGCGGCCCATATCGATGCCGGCAAAACCACCACGACCGAGCGTATCCTCTATTACACCGGTGTGTCTCATAAGATAGGAGAAGTGCATGATGGCGCCGCCACCATGGACTGGATGGAGCAGGAAAAGGAAAGAGGGATCACGATCACTTCCGCTGCCACCACCTGTTTCTGGAATTTCCCGACCGATCAGGGAAAGAAATTACCGGAAACCAAACAGTACAAATTCAATATCATCGATACCCCTGGCCACGTGGATTTTACCGTTGAGGTAGAACGCTCCCTCCGTGTACTGGACGGGTTGCTGGCCCTTTTCTGCGCCGTATCCGGCGTGGAACCGCAGTCAGAAACCGTTTGGCGCCAGGCGAATAAATACAAGGTTCCGCGCATCGGCTTCGTCAACAAAATGGACCGTGCCGGCGCAGATTTCCTGAACGTGGTAAAACAGGTACGCGAAATGCTCGGCGCCAAAGCCGTGCCGTTGCAGCTGCCGATCGGCGCCGAAGATAATTTCAAGGGCGTGGTTGACCTGATCACCATGAAAGGCATTATCTGGGATGAAGAAGGGAAAGGGATGACTTTTCAGGAAGTGCCCATTCCGGAAGATATGGTCGACGAAGTGAACGAATACCGCCAGCACCTGATCGAAGCGGTGGCTGACTACGACGAAAAGCTGCTGGAAAAATTCTTTGAAGATCCCAATACGATCTCCCAGGATGAAATCCACGAAGCGATCCGCAAGGCAACCATCGACCTGTCCATCATCCCGATGATGTGCGGTTCTTCCTTCAAGAATAAAGGCGTGCAGACCGCGCTTGACGCCATTGTGCGTTACCTGCCCGGTCCGAAGGACATTGAAGCCGTGAAAGGCATCGATCCGAACACCGGCGAAGAAATCGAACGCAAGCCCGATGCAAAGGAACCATTTGCCGCGCTCGCCTTTAAGATCATGACCGATCCATTCGTGGGTCGCCTCGCGTTCTTCCGGGCATACAGCGGTCACCTGGATTCCGGTTCTTATGTGCTGAATACGCGTACCGGCAAGAACGAACGCATATCACGCATCATGCAGATGCATGCGAACAAGCAGAATCCGATCGACTTCATCGAAGCCGGGGATATCGGCGCCGCCGTGGGTTTTAAGGATATCAAAACCGGCGATACACTCTGCAATGAAGACCATCCGATCATCCTGGAAAAAATGACTTTCCCGGAACCGGTGATCTCCATCGCGGTGGAACCAAAAACACAGGCGGATGTAGACAAGATGGGTATGGCCATTGCCAAACTCGTGGAAGAAGATCCGACCCTGCGCGTGAAGACGGACGAAGAAACAGGCCAGACCATCCTCAGCGGGATGGGCGAGCTGCACCTGGAAATCATCGTGGACCGTATGCGCAGAGAATTCAAAGTTGAAATCAACCAGGGTGCTCCCCAGGTAGCGTATAAGGAAGCTTTCCAGGCAACGATCGAACACCGGGAAACACTCAAGAAACAAACGGGTGGCCGCGGTAAATTTGCCGACATCACGTTTACGATCGGTCCTGCGGATGAAGAATTCCTGAAGGAAGAAAAAGGCCACTATCAGTTCGTGAATGATATTTTCGGAGGATCCATCCCCCGTGAATTCGTTCCCGCCATTGAAAAGGGCTTTGAATCCTCCATGACCAACGGCGTGCTGGCAAACTACCCGGTGGAAAATATGAAGATCCGTGTATTCGACGGTGGCTTCCATGCGGTTGACTCGGACTCCATGTCATTCGAACTCTGCGCTAAACAGGGTTTCCGTGAAGCGGCCAGGAAAGCAAAACCGGTATTGCTCGAACCCATCATGAAGGTGGAAGTGATCACGCCGGATCAGTATATGGGAGATGTAACCGGTGACCTTAACCGCCGGCGTGGTATGCTGGAAGGTATGGACAGCCGCAACAACGCCCAGGTGATCAAGGCCAAAGTGCCGCTGAGCGAAATGTTCGGCTA
>CAZZYD010000127.1:0-10253 GCA_964658175.1 uncultured Puia sp.
TCCGGAGGGATGACCTGTATATTTTGTACGGTTTCATCCCTTTGGTATTTTTATCCGGCTCGCACTCAATGGAAATTATTTTGGCAGGTGCAGCTTGCTTACCGCGCAAGACTGGTCTCCGCCTGTAATGACCCGATGCCTTCGTCCACGAGTTCAGCGGCTTCTTCTTCGGCGCTTTCACGCAGGTCACCCAGGCTCTTCATCAGTTTTTTCCGGGTCTCCGCACCGGGTGCCGGCGCCAGGAATATTCCGATCAGGATGCCGGTTAGCATGAACCCCATTTCTTTTTTCATCTTTCCTTGTTTGTGATATGCTCTCAATGGTCGTGCCAGCCCGGTTTCTTCCGAATGGGATTACCCGAACATTGCGCATCGTTCATTATTTTTGACAAAATCATGAAACCGCTCCTTGTTCAGGATCCCGCTTCAGGCATTCTTTATCATCTGGGTATACATCAGCTCGGTTTTGTATTCCGGCGTTTGAAGATCTCTTTGAAAAAAACGGAAAAATAAATCAAGACGATGATTGCCGAAAGACCAAGGATTACAAAAGTTGGATTTTGCAGATACAACCGGCCCAGCCAGCCTAACAATGGTCTGGAGAAAGCGAGCAGGAGGGCGATTCCAATCACCGCACTACCGCCTTTTTTCCAGTTGTTTTTCATGTTAATTTCCCGGGTTATCAGCAAGGTAAAGGTAATTCGGACAACTGCGTTTTATTTTTAAATGAACAGCTGTCAGGTTGAACGGAAGCGGCAACCGTCCCGTGGCATTCCCCCGGAATTTTGAGTATTTTGTTTTCAATCTGATTTATATGAAAAAAGCGATACCCTGCCTGCTGGTCCTCTCCCTGTTCCTTCGCTGCACAAAGGATAATAATACGCCGCCCACCATCGATCTGACCGGACTCCCGGTTTCGTATACCCTCAATTCAACCGTGCAGCAGTTGGGAATCCGGAATGTATTTGCCTACGACCAAAACCATAGCCTGGCGAGCGTATCGCTGTATACTGCAGACACCCTGGGTGGCAATATTACCCTCGATTCCGGGTCTTTTTATTTTACCGTAGACCAGTCCGTCACCTTGCCGACCGGATACCTGTATGATTTTTTCCGAACCGGGCTGGGTGCAACACAGGTTGAAAATCACCTGCTTTATTTCAGCAATGGAAAACAGTTGCTGAAAGATTCCGCGATGGCGATTTCAGGCAATGGACCTTCATCGTCGGCGAAATATTATTATTATAGTGGTAACATCACCGTCGTGAATACCTATAGCCAGACAGCCGACTACGGATGGAGCCTTTCTGCCGTTGATTCCATCACCACGAACAATGGAAACGTAACCCATACGTCCCATTATTCTTATGCCGGACCGAATCTGACCGGTACAGGATCTACCGCCCTTTCCTATACCTCGGATGTAAATCCTTTGTACAATGCCGGCCTCGCATATTCGCTGGGTCCGCTGCTATTGCTCGGCGGTGGCGGTGATTTTATTTCGAAGAATCTTCCCGCGGAAAATATTGTCTGGACGAAAAACGCCAGTGGAAAAATCATTTCCGGTGTGTCTGCGGGCGGCAGCTATATTTGGTATGGATACTAACCGTATTAAATATTATGCATTACTGCCGTGGATTCTATTTAACAATGATTTTTTTGATGCACGCTTTTTTTGCTCCGGCGCAGGCGGCGAAGTCAACTCCATTGACGGGTTTATGGCGCATCATCTCCTTTGAAGACCTTGACAGCACGAGTGGTCAATGGACATATCCTTATGGCAGCCACCCGTCCGGATATATTTACTATTCGGAAAACGGCGTGATGATGGTCAATGTCAGTACCGACACGGTGTTGAAAATAACGGAGGCCGGTGCGAAAAATTATTCGTTCATACTGCAGGATTTCAACTATCACAATGCCTTTGGCTATTTTGGCGGGTATACCATGGACGCAAAAAATGCAAAGGTCATACACCATGTCACCGGCGGATCAATGCCCTGGTATACGGGTACCGATCAGGAGCGAATCTTTCATATCCGGGGGGATACATTGATCATCGGAGATCCACTGACGGAGAGGCGAATTTTTGTTAAGGAAAAATGATTTTCCTTTTCGATACCGCACGCATGTTGTCCGTTTTCGTGCAGCCCTTACCGCAATAGCTGCCGGAATCCGTTTATGTTCAGTCATTTGCGAAAATGGCATATTCGTTGGTTCTTGCAGGATATGAAACAACCCCATCCTGTAAAATTCCTGCTTGGCTGTCTCCTGATTCTTTCGGTACATCCCGTATCCGGACAGAATTACGAAAAAATATGGTTTGACCAAAGCGACAGCGTCAACGGCTACTACACCGTGATCAAACCCAGGGGCGGGGTGGTCCAGGGGGCCGTGGTATTATTCGACGGATACGGAGGGGATGCGGTCAGTCTTTTTTCAGACACAAAAATTCAGAATATTGCCTTCGCCAATCAGCTGCTGACAGTTTGTATTCCCACGGGTAAAATGATTTTTCTGGATGATGCCCACGCTGCCATCATAAAGAAAATTCTCGGTGACGTCGTCAATACCTACCATCTCCGGCCTGACCGGATTGCGATGGGCGGTTTTTCTGCCGGCGGCACCACTGCTATCCGGTATACCTAATTGAGTTATCAGCATCCGGACGAATATCCCATTCAGCCCCATGCGCTGTTTGATGCAGACGCACCCGTGGACCTGCTTGGACTCTACGAACAATCCAAACGCGAACTCAGCCAGGTAGGAGGCGGATGGTGGCTGTCGGAAGATAAAATGATCACCGATACGCTGGATGCCCTGCTGGGGCCGCCTGCCGCCGGACTTGCCCGCTACCGGCAGGCATCCACTTTTATACAAAGCGACACCACGCCCGGCAACGAATTATTTCTTCGCACGGTGCCCTACCGGAGCTATCACGATGTGGATGTGGCCTGGTCGCTGAAATATCGCGGGCGAAGTCTGTATGGGTCTAATATGTTGAATGCTTCCGAACTGATCCGAAGGCTGAACCAGGCGGGGAATATGGAAGCTGAATTTGTGGCGTCTAAAACACCTGGCTTCCGGAGCAATGGCCAGCGCCATCCGCACAGCTGGAATATCATTGATGAAACAGATCTGGTCTGGTGGATAAAACAAAAGCTGGATTTTTATCCCGGGGATCCGTCGCGCCGCTATTCCTATGGAATCGCCGGCTGGCAAACCGAACAGATATTGTTCCCGATGGACTTTGCGCCCTCACTTTCATATACGGGGTATGAAGACCTCCGTTTTGCACCGGGATGGGGAAATGCGGGAAGTCCTGAAAAATGGGCCTATACTTTTGTCTGGTGGCTCGATGGCAGCCCGATTTTTTCTGAAACCTCGCTGAAGAAAGACCTGGAGACTTATTATTCCGGTCTTACGCAGCGGCGGGCGATAGCGGATTACGACGACCTGAAAAATTATTTTCCTGCCATCGCCCAGGTGAAGAAAACGACGACGTCCGGCGATGACATCGCCAGTTTTACGGCCACCATCCACCTGTACGATGCACAGGTCACGAAGAAACCGGCTGACCTGTACGCAAAAATTCATATAAAACCCGCAGCGAATAAACAGCGGAGCATCGTGCTTTTTGAAATCGCGGGCTTTCCGTCCACCGCGCCAGTATGGAAACAGCTGGACCAAATCAATACTGAATTCCGGGTAATATCAGACAGCATCCGGAAAAACCGGTAAACGCCGGTAGATCTTCGTATGGACAAACCAATACCAGGCAATGACCCAGCAGATGCCAAAACAAAAACCCGCCGCGACATCGGTCGGATAATGAACGGTCAAAACGATCCTGCTCAAGCCGATAGACAGCGTCAACAAGCCGAAGACACCCATTCCTGCGATCCGGGCGGGTCGCGAGGCTGAACGATGCCACAGGCTGTAGGTGAGCACCGCGCAAAAAATAAAAGAGGAAGCACTGTGCCCGCTCGGAAAGCTGTAGTCAACGACATTTGGGATCAGCGGTGTCGGTGGCCGATGCCTTTGAAAAAACTGTTTTAAAAGTTGGACCGATAAGAAACCACCCAGTGACACGCCAGCGACGCTCAGTCCATAGCGGGCTTTTTTTTGCCAGACACAGATTATAATAAATACCAGGTAAGCCGGAAACAGAAATTCGAAGGATCCGAAAAATGTGATGCGCAGGAACACCTCCACACCCGTGCCGGTTGCCAGCGGATGAAACCATGCCTGCACCACCCGGTCAAATTCATTCTGCGGATGGGCGTGTACATACGCTGCGATCAATACAAACAACAGCGCCGCCAGCCAAAATAGTGCGGACAACCATCGACCGATCCACAATCCATTTGCCACTCTTTTCATTGGCGTGAAAGATAATTATTTCTTTGGGTGCTCCGCGTTAACGAAGCTTTATTACATTACATTTTAAATCAGGGATATGCATTTTTTGAGGGCGTTTTATGTGGCCGGCCTGGTGAGTCTGTTGCTCGATTTTTATGCATACAGCGGCGTTAAGACCTGGGTATCCGGCTGGAAATCCGCGCGACGGCAGAAAATCGCCTTAGGGACCTATCTGGTGTTTTTTGTCGGTGTCACCTTATTGTTCCTCGTGGGACTCAGCGTAACCACGCACAAATATCTTACGCGGTTTCAGGAATGGATCTTAAGTCTTTTTTTTACTTTTCTGATCACCAAGCTGATCTTCATTCTGGTACTCTTGCTGGCTGACCTCGTCAGGTTCTTTCAGGGCATCTTGCGGAAAATAGTAAAACCCGACATACCGCGCACGGGTCCATTCTTTCCTTCCCGCAGACAGTTTGTTGGCGAAGCGGCTGCGCTGCTGGCGGCGATTCCATTCACGGGTTTTTTCTATGCCATGCTCAAAGGCAAGTATGATTATCGCCTCCATGAGGCCACACTTTATTTTGCAGATCTTCCGGCGGCCTTCGATGGATTTACCATCACGCAGCTATCTGATTTTCATTCAGGTAGTTTCGATAACATGGCGGCCGTTACCCGCGGCATCGAGATCGCCAAAGCACAGCAGAGCGATTTGTTTGTATTCACCGGAGATCTGGTCAACAATGTAGCCTGGGAAGTGGAGCCCTATCTTACCTTATTCAGCCAGCTGAAAGCGCCATATGGACAGTTTTCCATTCTAGGTAACCACGACTATGGTGATTATGCCCGCTGGGATAGTGAGGAACAGAAAGCGGCCAACCTGGCAACACTCAAAGAGCATCATAAGACGCTTGGCTACCGCCTGATGCTGAATGAAAATGCGGTGATCCGGAAAGGCGCGGACCAGCTGGCGCTGATCGGCGTTGAAAACTGGGGCCGTGGATTTATCCAGGTGGGCGATATCGACAAAGCCCTGCAGGGTGTTGATAAAAATGCATTCAAGATTTTATTATCGCACGATCCCACGCACTGGGAAGAAAAGATCCGGTATCATCCCACCACCATCCATCTTACTTTATCCGGCCATACGCATGGCGCCCAGTTTGGTATTGAAACAGACAAGCTGAGATGGAGTCCCGTTCAAAACCGTTACCTCGACTGGGCAGGGCTCGCCAACGAAAAAGACCGCTACCTGTATGTCAACCGCGGTTTCGGTTTTCTGGCCTTTTCCGGCCGGCTGGGAATCTGGCCCGAAATCACGAAAATTACCCTGAAGAGGAAAATGGCCTGATCGTTTATTGTTTGAATTCTATGCGATAGGCTGTCAGCGGAAGATTTGAAAGATTCGTTACCCGGTGAGGTCCTTCTGCCGGAATTTCAAAACCGATATTTGGCGGCGGACCTTTTTCCAGGGATGAATCTATGTCATAAAATCTTTTTTTTGCGGCATCCCAAGCGCAGTGATAATACATCAGTTTCGCCTTACTGAAATTGGAATCCGCCATCCACATGATGCTGGGCCACGGATGGGTATGGACCGGCTCCCTGACATAGGGTTCGCCCGTTACTTCCAGGACTCTTACCTTGCTGTTTTCAAAAACGATTTTGTGATTTCCAGGCGCGGCTTTTACTGCGTCGAGGCTATCGGGCCAGATAGTTTTACGGACAGCCATTTCTGCGGGTTGTTGATTTCCATGCGCCATGAGTTGCTGCCCCAGTAGTAAAACAGAAAGTAAAACGCCGCTGATGGATCCCGCCATAAATCCCTGCGTCCAGTTACTCTTTTTCATGTTTGATCTTTTTTGATGATGTGAGAAGGGTTGGTATAATGAAGATATGAAATAGACGACCCGGGTTGGATTGAATCGACCAATCTCCATTACAAATCGTCAGACTTCTTATCCCGGGACCATTAAACAACGTTTCATCCTTCGCGTGGGGCCCAGGTTTAAAAAATAGAATCTGTACTTTTACCGCCGTGAAATATTATTTCATTCTTCAATACCGCCGAAGCATCCGGGAGATCCGCCGGTTGGGTATCCACCCCGGCGTTGGCATCGGGATGCTGTTGCTATTGTTTGGCGGGTTTTCCATCATCCTTTTCCAAAAGACCTCGATGGCACCCTATGTGTATGGTCCGACCGGCTTTTCATTCGTATTCGCTGCCGGCGAACGGCGGAAAAATCAGTTCCTGGAAAATATATTTCCACGTGAACAGTTCCTTCGGATCCGTCTGCTGGAGAATACACTCTGTGCCCTGCCTTTTATTATTTTTCTGCTGATCAAACAGGCATGGACGGTTGCCGCAGTGCTGGCGGCACTGGCCTTTTTACTGGCCTTTTATAACAATGTCGGACGCACCCGTTTTCAGATTCCGTCCCCGTTTTCGAAATATCCATACGAGTTTACGGTTGGCTTCCGACGCGCCTGGTTCCTGTTCCTGGCTTCGGCCCTTCTGACCGCCATATCCGTCCGTTACCACAATTTCAATCTCGGTGTGGCGTCACTCCTCGGATTTTTCTTTATCTGTCTCAGCTTTTATTCGGACAACGAGCCGCTTTTTTTTGTGTGGATTTATGCCCGCTGCCCGCGTGATTTCCTCTTCGGGAAAATAAAAACCGCCCTGCGATATGGGGCACTGTTCAGCCTCCCGTGGCTGACGACGCTGGTCATTTTCAACCCGGAAAGGATATTGATTTTATTTGTTGTAGAGATCATCGGTCTGTTGTATATCATGCTCGCCGTCGTGGCTGCATATACTTCTTTCCCCGGCCAAAAATCAATTATCCGTCTGTTGCAGTTTTGTGTGGCACTGTTGTTTCCACCTTTGCTCCTGCTGGTGATTCCTCTATTTTTTCAGCAGTCGGTTGCCCGGTTAAAATCATTTTTGCCATGCTGACCATCCGCGGACTCTCGAAAAGTTTTGATGGCAGACCCGTATTGCAGGGCATCGATCTGTCGTTCAGCAGGGGAGAAGTGTATGGCATCGTGGGAGAAAACGGGGCAGGTAAAACGACGCTGTTTAAATGCATCGCCGGATTGGAAAATCATGAAGGATCGGTGGCTTACGATGGCGGTGTACTAAAAAATGAACTGGGATATCTTCCGGCGGATCCCTATTTTTTCTCCCATATGACCGGCGGGGAATACCTGCAACTGATGTGTCAGGCAAGGGGCATACGGCGTCCGGAGCTTGCTGCCTTCAATGTGTTCGAGTTGCCGCTGCAGCAATATGCTGAAACGTATTCGACCGGCATGCAGAAAAAACTTGCTATTACCGGACTGCTGCTGCAGAAAAATGAAGTCTTCATCCTGGATGAACCGTTTAACGGGGTGGACATATCCAGCAATCTGATGCTCAACGACCTCATCCGTCAGCTCAAAGAACTCAACAAGACGATCATCATGTCATCCCATATATTTTCATCCCTGGAGGATACCTGCGACTACCTGCATTACCTGAAGGCGGGCAGCATCCAGCGCAGCCTTCCGAAAGGCCGGTTCAGTGAGATCGAAAAAGAAATGCAGGGGACAAAAAAGGTGATCGATCTGATCAAAACCATTTACAAAACCGACTGACTACCCGATGCCGGGGTATTTTTCAGCGATTTTTTTTCTTCCAGAGACGGCAGGTAATATTCTGTGTAAAATTGTTTTTTATTGTCTTTATAACTGCTTACGGCGCCAAGCATGCTCATCATTTTGATATAGCACCAGGCCAGATCAAGCTGGTGCGGTTTAAAGCCGCTGCGCGCGCTGTTCGGGTACAGGTGATGGTTATTGTGCCATTCTCCGGCCACATAGCCCGGCCAGAGCTGATTGACAGACTGGTCTTTGGTGTTGTAATCCACGCCTTTTCGCTGCCGGTTGGAGCCTTTGCCATGTCCGTCAAAATTAAAAGTGCGTACACCCACGGCCCAAAAGGCAGCTGCACCAAAAAGCGTACAGGCGAGTGTGTTGCCACCGATCAGAAAAAATACCGTGTACCAGAACGACCAGTTTAACAGGCAGGAGATCACCGCGCGCGCTGGATGCGTATACGAGCCCCATCGCTGATACTGGGCATAGCTGTTGGCCTTCACGCCACTGTGACGCAGCATACGAACCACTTTTTCGTAGTCGGCAGCAGAAAGATCCTTGGCGATGGGCTGGTGAATGACATCCGCCAGGAAGCAATATAAAAATCCACCCTGGGCATTATAAGGATCTCCCGGCTCATCGGATTTGGCATGGTGTACATGATGCGAAACGACATAGAGTTCTTCCGACACCATGCAGATCGTGAGGTTCTGGGTAATAAAACGCCAGAAGCGATTGCGAAAGCGGTAGGCGCCGTGCGTGCAATAGCGGTGATGCCAGATCGTACCATGGGTACCCATGATGATCATGCTGTATACAAAGGCTGCGATGAATGTATACCAGCTCAGATAGTGGAATAGAAAGATAAAGAAGAAAGGTGTCAGCGCAAGCACTTTCATCCAGCTGAAAAATGGCATCCAGTTTTTTCTTGACTTGCGGATGTCCATGCGGGAAAAAAACTCTTTCAGGATTCTACCGGGTGAAGGTTTTACAAGATTTCCTGCGGGACATTTCCATCCATAGGACGGCACTTCTAACACATGATCCAGGAAGGGCATTGGCAAAAATTTAAATTGACCGATGGGTGGTCTCGCGGAAGGTAGTCTATTTTCACCCAGCGCAAACAATGAATATCGCCAATAAAAAGCCAAAGACACGGCCATGCTAATCCAGCCTGTCAAAAACGAGCCGTCCCTCCGGATCAGGTGCTGCTTCGTTGCTGCAGCGAAGGGTTTTCTCTTTTTTGGGTTGATCGGGAAAACGCCGGCAACGATAAAGCTGGGCCGACCGCAGTCCGATGCACTGTGTCGCCAGCTGTTCCTCTGAAAGAACGATTTTGTCGGCGGCAAATCCCGCGGAATGTCCCGGATAGACAATCCCCAGCGCGCTGCCGAAATGTTTCTGTGCCACCAGGAGAAAAATGCGAAGCAATTTGCGGTTATTGGCGTTCAGTTTTGTGTCTGCGGCTTTTGAAGCAAAAAAGGAGTGGAGCCTGGATTGTCCGGTTCCATGGGAGAGGGTTAACATAAGCAGCGGCTGGTACACCTGGAAATGCCCCAGGGCCATATAATGCGTAAATTTTTTTTCCGGGACACTCATCTTTTCCATCCGGTCGCGGGAAGACGGAATCCATCCATACCAACAGGTTTCGGAGGCGCCGTGAAAAGGCGTGGCTTTGATATCGGAAGATGCATGATTTAAAAAACGGTCTGCAGTGCCCCAGGCGCCGGCATCCGGCTGCAGCGCCAGGATTTCCGGTGGATGTATCCATTGAACCGATCCCGCAAAAAATCGCATGGCCGCCTCACAGCAGTTGACCAGCTGTTGGGCGTTTGCCCATGGCCGGTACAGGGTTTCCCGGATGGACAACAGCAACTCATCCTCCGAAAAACGGGCCGCTTCTCCGGGTTCAGATCCGGCGAACCTGGCTTGTTTTTGCTGGGAGATGGCTGGCATCATATCCTGTTCTTTGATCAGGGTAAAGATAGGGTAAATCCGTCAATTGCTAAAATAATTAGTAATTGAAAATGAAGCAATCGATTGCGAGACCGTTCATCCCAAAAAAGATATATTTTGTTTGCGCTTCCTACCTTTGATGTCTTCACCATTGCCTACCGTCTTCCACCGTCAAACTTTATTCTTACTGATTGCCTGCTGCCGAGAGCCGTTTTACGACACATGTGTTTATGAAAAATAGGTAAGCTGGTTCCAACCCGCGGTTGCTGTTCCATTAATTTTTTGCTGTGGATTTTT
>CAZZYD010000128.1:0-10197 GCA_964658175.1 uncultured Puia sp.
AAACGATACGGTCATCGGCGGGGAACCTGGCAGATAAAAGCAGGGCGAGTTCCGCCTGCTGTGCCGGATGGCCGGCGATGAAATTTTCCACCGAAGTTCTCTCCGCTGCATCCAGCTCATTGTCTGCATACAGGAGAAAGAAGGATTCGTAATTGCTAATCGTAATATCCATAACGTTTTCAGTCTTTAGAGCATGTTTTCAACACTCACCAGGTATTGTCTCACCTGCAGGCGCGCACGGTGCAGGTTTACTTTAACCTGGCCGGTGTTCAACCCGGTGATGCCGGCGATCTCATCATAAGAATATCCTTCATGATCTTTGAGAAGGATCAGCGAGCGCTGTCGTTCACTGAGGCGGTCCAGCGCCTGTTCAAGCATTTTTTTCAGCTGCGGCTGAAAAGCCCTTTCCAGCTTCAGCTGCTCGTCCAGCACTTCCCGGTATTCAGTCCGCTTTTTTCTCCGGTTTTCATCGATCACGGCATGATAGGCAATCGTAAACAGGTATGATTTGGCGCCGCTGTTTTCCACATCCCGCCGGCGGGTCCACAATTTTTCGAAAGCGCCCTGCACCTGGTCGCGCGCATCTTCGGCATGCCGGAGACAGCGCAGCATAAACCGGTACAATGCATCCGCATGCAGTCTGACGCAGTCATTGTATTCCTTGTCCGTCATTGTCTACCGGGTTGTTATTAGCTGGTTTTAATAAGTAATACGGCGCTCTGCCCAAAAAGTTACAAATTTGCTTTTTTAAATGTTTTTTTCATGAATCAGGCATTCGAACAACGCATTGCGGGCACACTGGATGAGATCCGGGCGGCCGGACTCTTTAAAAAGGAACGGATCATCAGCAGCGACCAGGGAGCAGAAATCACCGTCAACGGAAAATCAGTGCTGAATTTTTGCGCCAACAACTACCTCGGACTTTCCGCGCATCCCGAGGTGATCCGGGCCGCGCATCATACCATCGATACCCGCGGTTACGGGCTCAGCAGTGTCCGGTTCATCTGCGGAACGCAGGATATTCATAAAGAACTCGAACAGAAAATCTCGCGTTTTCTCGGCACCGAAGATACGATCCTGTATGTGGCGGCATTCGATGCCAACGGTGGTCTTTTCGAACCGCTGTTCGACGACACCGATGCCATTATCTCTGACGAACTCAACCATGCTTCCCTCATCGACGGTATTCGTTTGTGCAAGGCAAAGCGCTTCCGGTATAAGCACAATGATATGGCCGACCTGGAAATTCAGCTGCAGGCTGCTGCGGGAAGCCGGAGCCGCATCATCGTCACCGACGGATCTTTCAGCATGGACGGAACAATCGCCCAGCTCGACAGGATCTGTGATCTGGCCGACCGCTATCAAGCGATCGTGATGACCGACGAATCGCATTCATCAGGTTTTCTCGGGAAGACGGGTCGCGGCACACCGGAACATTGCGGTGTGATGGGTCGCGTGGATATTATTACCGGCACCCTGGGCAAGGCACTGGGCGGCGCCAGCGGCGGATTTACCAGCGGCCGCGCTTCCATCATAGAAATGCTTCGCCAGCGCAGCCGGCCCTATCTTTTTTCAAACAGCCTCGCCCCGGCCATCGTGGGCGCTTCCATTGCCATACTCGATATGCTCGGGGAAACCACCGTGTTGCGCGACAAACTTGAAGAGAACACAAAATACTTCCGTGCGCAAATGACGGCCGCGGGCTTTGATATCAAGCCGGGCGTTCATCCGATTGTGCCGATCATGTTGTATGAAGCAGAAACCGCGCAGGCCTTTGCCGCCGCCTTGCTGGAAGAAGGTATTTATGTGATCGGTTTCTTTTTTCCGGTGGTACCCAAAGGACTCGCCCGGATTCGCGTACAGCTGAGTGCAGCCCACGACCGCGCGCAAATTGACCGGGCAGTCGCTGCCTTTATAAAAACCGGTAAATCACTTGGCGTGTTAAAATCCTAGCCGGCGGCTGTCATGCTGATCTCCACATTCACATTTTTAGGAAGTCCTCTTACCGCCACGGTTTCACGGGCCGGGAAATCGCCGTTGAAATATTTTCCATACACTTCATTGACGGCGCTGAACAGCGACATATCCGTAAGAAAGATCGTCGTCTTCACCACATGCTGAAAATCCATGCCCGCGGCGGCGAGGACGGCCCTGATATTGTGCATCACCTGGTGTGTTTCGCCGATGACATCGGTGGCTTCCACATTCCCTGTCTTCGGATCGATGGCCACCTGGCCGGAGAGATATAAGGTATTGTTCGAGAGAATTGCCTGGCTGTAGGGGCCGATGGGTTCCGGCGCGTCGGGAGTGTGGATGATGGTTTTCGGCATGGCGTAAAGGTACGTTGTTTTGTTTCACGCGATCATCCAAAAAGGTTTCACGCGACGACGCAACGGATGCGCAACGGCGCAACGAATGGATGATATGTTCAGCCACATCCTAACACCAAGGAAAATAAATGGATGTGACTCGTTGCACCGTTGCGCATCCGTTGCGTCGTCGCGTGCAAATTTCATCTACCCTGTAGCTCGTCGCGTGAAACATATTTAGCTGTACCTTCACCCCATGATCAAAACCCTTTGCATTTGCGGGGCCGGAACGATGGGCAGCGGTATAGCCCAAACCGCAGCGCAGCATGGATTTGATGTCATACTATACGATCTGAATGAACAAGTACTTACGGCAGCCCGCGAACACATTGCAGGAGATGTGCAATCGCTCGCCGATAAAAAAAAGATCGAAAAGCAAGAGGTGGATGGTATCCTTCAAAAAATACATTACAGCAGCCAGCTGTCCTCGTGCCGTGCGGATCTGGTGATTGAAGCGGTGATTGAAAACGAAGACGTCAAAATCAATTTATTCCGATCCCTCGGGGCGATCAACGATGCGGAAACGATTTTTGCCAGCAATACCTCCGCCCTGTCCATCACCCGGATCGCGACGCAAACCGGATTTCAGGAACGCGTGGCGGGCATGCACTTTTTTAATCCGGCCACCCGCATGAAACTGGTTGAAATCGTGCGTACCCCTTATACCCAGGATCGGGTGATCGATGCATTGCTGCTGCTCGCAGCGCAGTTAAACAAACAGCCCGTGTGCTGTTCCGATGCGCCTGGTTTTATCGTCAACCGCGTGGCGCGTCCATTTTACCTTGAATCACTGCGTTTGCTCGCGCAGGGAGTCGCCGGTATAGAAACCATTGACCGGCTCACCGAAGCCGCCGGTTTCAGGATGGGACCCTTCGCGCTGATGGATCTGATCGGCAACGATATCAATTATGCCGTTAGCTGCTCGCTGTATGAGAACCTGGGAAAGCCAGCGAGACTACAGCCATCGGTGATCCAAAAAGAAAAAGTGGAAGCAAAGGCCTTGGGAAGAAAAACCGGTAAAGGCTATTATAATTATAACTGAATGATTTTTGTAACCGGCGGTACGGGCTTTATTGGATCTTATGTGCTGAAGGAATTGCTGACGCATGGATATGCCGTTCGTGCGATCAGAAGGTCTGCCGAACTTCCTTTTTACCTGCCGGCGGCCCTTCTTCAACAGGTAGAATGGGTATCCGGAGATATCCTGGATGTGAGCGCGCTTGCAGAACAGATGGAAGGAGCGGAGGCCGTGATTCATTGCGCGGCGAAAGTTTCTTTCAATAAAAAAGACCGTCACGCCATCTTCAAGAATAATATCGAAGGCACCGCCAATGTCGTGAATGCGGCTATTGAACAGGGGATCAGCCGCTTTCTTTATGTGAGTTCCGTAGCGGCGCTTGGTCACGGGCAACCAGGAGAAAGCATCAATGAAAAACACGCCTGGGTGAGGGACCGCTTTGAAACCAACTATTCCGTGAGTAAATATTACGCGGAGATGGAAGTGTGGCGTGGCATGGCCGAAGGGCTTTCCCCCGTGATCGTAAATCCCTCCACCGTACTGGGCTTTGGCGACTGGACGAAATCCAGCATTCGAATTTTTAAATCCGTTTACGATGGTTTTCCCTGGTATACGCGCGGGAAAACAGGTTTTGTAGATGTGGAAGATGTGGCCCGTGCCGTGGTGCAGTTGCTGCCGACCGATATCTGCAACGAAAGATTTATCCTAAGCGCTGACAACTGGACCTACCAGCAGCTCTTCAATTGTATTGCCGATGGATTTTCCGTGAGGAGACCCTATCGGGAGGCAACGCCGTTTTTAGCCGGTATCGCCTGGCGGATGGAAGGCATCAAAGCCTCTTTTTCCGGACAAGAGCCGTTGCTGACAAAAGAAACTGCCGCGGGCGCCCAAAATAAAATACAGTACGAGAATGGGAAAATCCGTCAGGCCCTCGGCGGATTTGAATTCTCTTCGCTGGAAAAAACAATTCAACGCGCCTGCGACGCTTATCTGAAGCATTTTAGCGCAAAGGAAAATACTTGATGTCCGATCAAATCGTTATTACTCAAACCAACCACTTCAATGAAACAAATACTGTACGTGCTGTTTTCAATGATTTCCGTGGCTTCCCTGGCACAGGAAAAGACCTTCACCATTCACGGTAAAGTCGTCGACGAGAAAACAGGCAATCCGCTGGTAGGGGCTTCGGTATTCTGTCAGAATACCACGTTCGGCACGATCACGACCAATGAAGGAGGTTTTGGTTTTCATCTTGCCAATGGCGGCTACGATCTGATCATCTCCTATACCGGTTATGAAACGCAGACTTTGCGCATCAGCAACAACATGAAAGAAAAGGATACCATCCAGGTGATCCTCAAAGAACAAAACAAGAGTATGGCGGAAGTAGCCGTGGTTGCCAGTTTTGAAGTGGCCGACGGCTGGTCCAAATATGGTCAGTTTTTCCTTGACAATTTTATCGGTTCAACGGCCAATGCGTCCCAGTGTACCATCCAGAACAAGGAAGTGCTGAAATTCTATTTCTATAAAAAACGCAATAAGCTTCGGGTTAAGGCGTCAGAAGATCTGATCGTCGTGAATGATGCGCTGGGATACCGGATTCATTATAAGCTCGACTCATTCATCAACGATTATAATCTGAACATCAGCAGTTACACGGGTTATCCTTTCTTTGAAGAAATGACCGGTACCCCGCAGCAGCAGACCGTGTGGGCAAAGAACCGCTTCAAATCTTATATCGGATCCAGGATGCACTTTATGCGGTCCTGGTATGATAGTACGCTGCAGGACGAAGGCTTTTCGCTGGAGACGCTTGACCCCGACAAGGGAAACAGCGCCAGGCAACTGGTAAACCCCTACGATTCATCGATCTATACGGTGGACAGCGGAACGGTGAGCATTAACCTGAAAGGGCGGATCCGGGTGAGTTATAAAAACCAGGTTCCCGACCGGAATTACCTGCAGCGCAATAATTTTCCACTGAGCGCGAAAGTGCAGATTTCCGCGATGGATATCATCGACGGATTTTCCATTGAGCAAAATGGTTATTTCTACGAGCAGTCTGAATTATCCAACATGGGTTACTGGGCCTGGAAAAAACTGGCCGACCTGCTCCCGTACGACTATAACCCTGAATAGATTTATTCCATTACTTTTTTCCAGAGCTCGGGTATCCGCTTGATCCACACAAGCTCCTTCTTTTTCATGCCGGCTTCCTGCACGGGTGTGCCGAAATATACTTTTCCATCTTTCAGCGTGCCGCCGACACCGCTTTGGGCGAGTACGGTTACATTGTTCCCGATCGTGAGGGTTTTACTTACGCCCACCTGTCCCCAGAGCGTTACGCCATCGCCGATTTCCACTGCACCGGCAATGCCAACCTGCGCCGCGAGCAGACAATTCTTACCCAGTACGGTATCGTGACCGATGTGCACCATGTTATCGATCTTGGTTCCCCGGCCGATCACCGTATCGCTGGTTACACCCCGGTCGATGGTACAGCCCGCACCGATCTCCACATCATCTTCGATCAGCACCCGGCCGCAGCTTAACATCTTCTTATACCAGACAGGCCGGTCTTTTTTTGTATTGTAATAAAATGCGTCTGACCCGATTACGGTACCCGCCTGAATCACCACGTTGCTGCCGATCACACAATAGTCGAGTATGGCGGCATTCGGATGCACCACCGTATTTTCACCAATCACCACATGGTGGCCGATAAAGGCGCCGGGAAAAATAGTGGCGCCCTTTCCGATCACGGCCGATTCACTGATGGATTGTGTGGCGACGGTAAACGGACGGAAATGCCGGACGATCGACAAATAAGCTTCAAATGGCTGGTCCACCACCAGGAGGGCTTTGCCCGGCGGACAGTCTACCACCTTATTGATAATAATGAATGAGGCATCGGAACGAAGGCAGGTCTCATAGTATTTGGGATGATCCACGAAGACAAGATCACCGGTTTCCACTTTATGAATTTCGTTGATTCCAGTGGCGGCAGCAGTGGTTTCACCAATGAGATCTGCATGTAAAAAAGTAGAAAGCCACTGCAGGGATACCGGTGAAGGGAATTTCATGAAGGCTAATTTTTCGTAAACCTACACCAAATGGCTACGCTTTTCCACACCCCGAAAAAAATTGTGCATAAAATATATTGGAAAATTTTTCGGTATCGAAGAAATTATTTTTAATATTGTGTAGGGAAATTTATTTCCCGGTACTTACTAACCCATCCAAATAATAAAAGTCCCGCCGCCAGCGGGGCTTTTTATTTTTTAGCAAGTCCTGTACATCACTGGCGCATCAACCGTTTCATCCATTTTATTTGCACAGGTATTTCTTACTATACAAGCCGTTTCAGGTGCTTTCCCAGTTTTCATCAGAGGGAAACAAGCAAAGCCTTAAAGATATTTTTGACTTGCCGCTGGATGTATATCCGGTCGGCCGCCTCGACTATGACAGTGAAGGGCTGCTGCTCGTCACCAATGATAAAGCGCTCAATCACCAGTTGCTGCATCCGGATTTTGCGCATCCGCGCGAGTACTGGGTAGAAGTGGAAGGCGCAATCACACGTGAAGCGCTCGGCGATCTGACGGTGGGCGTCCACATCACCGTAGACGGCAACGACTATTTAACAAAACCATGCAAAGCATTCCATTTTGAAAAAATACCGCTGGTACCGGACAGGTATCCGCCGGTGCGGTTCCGAAAAAATATTCCGACGTCCTGGCTTCGGCTCGTCCTGACCGAAGGAAAAAACAGACAGGTTCGGAAAATGACCGCTTCCGTCGGATTTCCAACCTTACGGCTTATCCGCCACCGGATCGGCGCACTCACCCTGGATAAGCTGCTGCCGGGGGAAATGATCCCGCTGCAAAAAAGCTTTGTCTACCGGCAGCTCGGTATCGAACCCCCCGGGAATTGATTACCTTTCCGGAATAAATATTCTAAGATGATCAGATCCATGACTGGATTCGGAAGAGCAGAAGAGACCGTGAGCGACAAAACATTTCTGGTAGACATTAAATCACTCAATGGCAAGCAGTTCGAACTACAGCTTAAATTACCCGCCTTCCTCCGCCCTTATGAATTTGATATCCGCAAACTGATCTCTGAAAAGCTCGGGCGCGGATCCCTGGATTGTAATATCAGCCTCAAACAAACCGGCAACGCAAAACCGGTTACGATCAATACCGATCTTGCCAAAGCATATTACCGCGCGCTCGCAGAACTCTCCACCGAATTGTCCCTCGACCCTTCGGCCATCCTCAGCACCCTGGTCAAACTACCCGAAGTGATCACGCCCACCAGCGACACCCTCAGCGCGGAAGAATGGGCTGCCTTCAAAAAGGTGATCCAGCTCGCGATCGACGACCTCAATGAACACCGGCTGAATGAAGGCAAGGCACTGGAACTTGACCTCGTTACCCGGATCGACAATATTTCCAAACAACAGGAAGAAGTGGTGAAACTGGAACCGCTTCGCAAACAAAAAATCCGGGATGGCATCGTAAAGCTGCTGGAAGAGCATGTAGGAAAGGAACATTATGACGGCGGCAGGCTGGAGCAGGAAATGATCTATTACCTGGAAAAAATTGATATCAGCGAAGAAATGGTGCGCCTCAAAAATCACTGTGCTTATTTCAAGGACATCCTGAATGAACCGGGCGATGGCAAGGGAAAGAAACTCTCTTTCGTGCTGCAGGAAGTCGGCCGTGAAATCAATACCACCGGTTCAAAAGCCTATGACGTCAGCATCCAGAAATGTGTTGTGCTGATGAAGGATGAACTTGAAAAAGCCAAAGAGCAGATTTTGAATGTTTTATAAATGAAACGCTATTTACCCTGTTGTTTTCTTGTCGTTCTCCTGCTGGATGCATGTACGCTGAACACGGGCGTATTTGAGAAGAACATACAGATCCCGAAACAATCCTGGTCCTCCTCGTTCAAACCGGATATTCCTTTTGATATCCAGGACACCGCATCCCTGTATAATATATTTATCGTACTCCGCCATACCGAAGCCTATACCTGGAATAACCTGTACCTGCGGGCATCCGTAAAAACACCGGATCAAAAGAGCACACGGTCCGGCGACTACGATCTCACCCTGGCAACAAACGATAAAGGCTGGCTGGGCACGGCGATGGATGATATCTATGAGAGTCGCCTCCTGATCCAGCAGCGCACCCGGTTTACCGCACCCGGCGTGTATCATTTTTCCATTGAACAGCTGATGCGCGAAGATCCCCTGCAACACATGCTGAGTATCGGTCTGCGGGTTGAAAAAATAAAGTAGCTTCCGCCTGCATGAGCATCTATACACAAAAGCGCTACAGCATTGCGACCGTCATCTACTGGCTGTTGCTCACGTATATCGTGGTGGCCCTCGTGTGGTGGTTCATTGCCCTCCAGCAGCAAAACCATCAGATGGCTGACCTGAAGAGAATAGAAGTGTCAGGGCAGGATCCCCAGGCAATGCAAAAACTGGCGAAGATCGATGACCAGGAAAAACGGCGGACCGGCCGGAATATCGGTGAGGGGTCCACTTTTCTCCTCGTGATCGCCGTAGGCGCCATCTTCCTGTACCGGGCCGTGATGCGGCAGATCCGGCTGCAACAGCAACAACAGAATTTCATGATGGCCGTGACACACGAATTAAAGACGCCGATCTCGGTGGCGAAACTCAACCTGGAAACCCTGCAAAAACACCAGCTCGACGAACCCCGCAAGGAAAAAATCATCCGGTCTTCACTACAGGAGATCAACCGCTTGAATACATTAACGGGAAATATACTGGTCTCGGCACAGCTCGAAGGCGGTTATTATCAGTCATCCAGGGAAGAAATCTCTTTTTCCGAACTCGTGCTCGCCGCGGCCGATGAATTTGCCGCCCGTGCCACGAACCGGCGATGGCAGCGCGACATACAGCGCGGATTATTTGTACAGGGCGATCCGCTGCTTCTGAAAATCATGGTGAACAACCTGATCGAAAACGCCATCAAATATTCACCGGTAGACGGAGCCATCGGCGTCCGCCTGTCGGCAGAACATAAAAAACTGATCCTGCAGGTTACCGATCAGGGAAAAGGAATTCCGGCATCGGAAGCCAAAAGGATCTTTCAGAAATTTTACCGGATCGGCAATGAGGAAACGCGCACGGCACCCGGAACCGGGCTCGGTCTGTACCTTTGCGGTAAGATCGCCGCGGCACACAAAGCTCAAATCCGGGTAAGCGACAATCAGCCGGCAGGAAGTATTTTTACAGTTACGATCAATGAGTCAATCAATGAGTGAGGCGAATAAAAAATCGATTTTGCTGGTGGAGGACGAAGAGAACCTGCACGATGCGCTCCGCCTTAACCTGGAGCTGGAAAACTACCAGGTTACTTCCGCTTACGATGGCACCGAAGCACTCAAAGCAGTGAAGGACGAATATTTCGATCTGGTGATCATGGATGTTATGCTGCCCGGCATCGACGGGGTGAATGTGACGGAAACGATCCGTATCCAGAACAACCGCGTGCCGATCCTGATGCTCAGTGCGAAAAATACCAGCGCCGACCGGGTGCTCGGACTTAAAAAAGGGGCGGACGACTACCTGACAAAACCCTTTAACCTCGAAGAACTACTGCTGCGGGTAGATAAGCTGATCGACAAAAACCAGAAACTGCAGGAGAAAAATGCGATTCCCGACCTTTATCTTTTTGGAAAGAACCGGATCGATTTTAACGCCCAGGAAGCATTCAATAAAAAAAACCAGCAGTTCCGGCTGAGTAAAAAGGAAAGCATGCTGCTCAAACT
>CAZZYD010000129.1:0-10137 GCA_964658175.1 uncultured Puia sp.
TGAAAATTATCAATGCCCGGTTGGTGACGCCTGTCCGTATCATTGAAAACGGCACCCTGCTGATCAAAGAAGGTAAAATTGCCTATGCGGGGGATGAAAACCCTTCTTTGCCGAATGCGACCCTGATCGATGCCGCCAATCAGTATGTATCGCCCGGCTTCATCGATATCCACGTACATGGCGGCGGCGGTCACGATTTTATGGATGGCACCGTCGAAGCTTTTCTGGAGATTGCCAGGACGCACGCGCGATACGGTACCACCTCCATGCTGCCGACCACACTGACCAGCGAAAAAGAAGACCTCTTTACCACCTTCGACGTGTATGCTGAAGCGAAAAAACAAAACGATGCCGGCGCCCAGTTCCTCGGTCTTCACCTCGAAGGTCCCTACTTTGCGATCAACCAGCGCGGTGCACAGGATCCAAGGTATATCCGGAATCCGGATCCCGCCGAATACCGGGAGATCGTTGCACGCTCACCCGATATCCGGCGGTGGAGTGCCGCCCCCGAACTGCCCGGCGCGCTCGAATTCGCGCAGTTCCTCCTATCCAAAAATATCCTGGTTGCCCTGGCGCATACCGACGCCCTGTACGACGAAGCACTGACGGGTTTCAATCATGGGTTCACGCTGGCAACCCATTTTTATTCCTGCATGAACGGCGTCACCCGAAAGAACGCCTACCGCTATGCGGGGGCCGTGGAATTTGCCTATCTCGAAGATAAGATGGATGTGGAAGTGATTGCCGACGGCATTCATTGTCCGCCTCCCCTGCTCAAACTGATTTACAAAATTAAAAGAGCGAAACACACCGCCCTCATCACCGATGCCATGCGGGCAGCGGGCATGCCGGAAGGAGACAGCATCCTCGGCAGTCTGCGCGACGGATTGAAGGTGATTGTGGAAGACGGTGTGGCAAAATTGCCGGACAGATCCGCGTTTGCCGGAAGCGTCGGCACGGCAGACCGCATGGTGCGCACCATGATTCAGTCAGCCGGAGTTCCGCTGGTGGATGCGGTGTATATGATGACCCGCACGCCCGCCTCCATCTTAAAACTCAGTGACCGCAAAGGAGCGCTCATTGCGGGTCAGGATGCGGACATCGTGCTCTTCAATGAAAATATCGATATTCAAATGACGATCGTCGGCGGAAAAATCATCTACAGAAAATAATTATGATAAAAGAATTGCAACAGGACAGGCTGCAGGTGGAAATCTTCGAAAACAGGACAGCCATGGGAAAAGCTGCTGCCGATGCCGTGGCTGCAAAGATCAACGCCGTGCTGCAACGAAAAAATTCGGTCAATATCATTTTCGCTGCCGCGCCTTCGCAGCTAGACCTGCTCCGGGCCATCCAAACCCTGGACATTCCCTGGCAGCAGGTGAATGCTTTTCATATGGACGAATACATCGGTCTCAATAAAAATGCCCCGCAGGGATTCGGCAATTTTTTAAAGACAGCGCTTTTCGATCACGTTGACCTCAAAGCTGTTTTTTACCTTGATGGGAACGCCACAGACCCGGAAGCAGCCTGCGACCGGTACGAAAATCTGCTGCTGGCCTATCCCACGGATATTGTTTGTCTGGGCATCGGAGAAAACACCCATCTCGCCTTCAACGACCCGCATGTGGCGCTGTTCGACGATCCGCGCCTCGTGAAAATCGTGGACCTCGATGAAGCCAGCCGGCTCCAGCAGGTCAATGACGGTTGTTTTGCAAATATCGGCCAGGTGCCCACCCATGCCATGACGCTGACGATACCCGCCTTGTTCCGGGCGGAGGCGCTGTTCGCGGTGGTTCCCGGAAAAACAAAAACCGAAGCCGTCCGGCACACGCTTCAAAGCGATATCGGAGAAAAATATCCTTCCACCATCCTGCGCAGGCACCGGCAGGCCATTTTATTTCTTGACCAGGACAGCGCCCAAAAAATAATCGCATGAGCGGCACCGTGAGTATGGTCAGCGCCGGTTCGCTCAGCGCCAGAAAAAGTATTGTGCCGATGGCCATCATCGGATGTTTATTTTTCATCTTCGGATTTATATCCTGGATCAACGCCATCCTCATTCCCTATTTCAAGATTGCCTGCGAACTCAGCAATTTCGAATCCTACCTGGTCACTTTTGCATTTTATATTTCCTACCTGGTTTTTTCGGTGCCGGCTTCCTACCTGCTGAAGCGGGTCGGATTCAAAAAAGGCATGATGATCGGGTTTTGGATCATGGCGCTGGGGGCATTTATTTTTGTGCCGGCCGCGGTTGCCCGATGGTATCCGCTCTTCCTGCTGGGACTGTTCACCATGGGCGCCGGAACCGCGCTCCTGCAAACGGCGGCGAACCCCTATGTCACCATGCTCGGTCCGAAAGACCGCGCCATTCAGCGGATCAGTCTGATGGGCATCATGAACAAAGGTTCGGGTATTATCGCGCCGCTATTATTTGCGGCCGTGATCCTGAAGGCATCGGATACTTCTTTGTTTAAATCACTGGCGGCGATGAATGCCGGCATGCGGGCAGCCGCCCTGGATGAACTGATCCGCCGCGTGATTATTCCTTATGCAGCTGTCGGCCTACTTCTTACGGGGCTGGGACTGATGATCCGGTATTCACCGCTGCCGGACATTGATACGGAACATGAAAATGCCGCCACGGCCCAGGCAAATGCGGTCAAGAAGCAGATCTTCCAGTTTCCGCACCTGATCCTGGGTGCCATCGCCATATTTGTTCATGTCGGCACCCAGGTGATATCGATCGATACGATCATCGGTTATGCAGGTACGATGAATATCGGTTTGCTGGAAGCGAAGGTTTTTCCATCCTACACCTTGTTCATGATGATCATCGGGTATATCCTGGGCATTCTGCTGATTCCCCGGCTGGTCAGCCAGGTAAGGGCCTTTCAGGTCTGCACCCTGCTGGGACTGGCTTTCTCCCTGCTGATCCTGTATGCCAATCAATGGGTAGATTTGCTCGGACACAGGGCACATATCTCGATCTGGTTTGTGGTGCTGCTTGGCCTACCGAATTCACTGATCTGGGCGGGTATTTGGCCACTCGCGCTGGAGGGCCTCGGCAGGTTTACCAAGCTTGGTTCTTCCATTCTGGTGATGGGATTGGCCGGGAATGCACTGATGCCATTGCTCTATGGAAGACTGGCGGACAAATTTTCCACGCATGCAGCTTACTGGATGCTGATTCCCTGTTATGCCTACCTGCTGTTTTATGCCACGGCTGGATACAGAGTAAGAAAATGGTCGCGCCGGCAATCATCCTAAAATATCAATTATGAAAATGAATCATTCAACCCTCAGACCATTACTTGTTTCGGCGACCATCCTCGGTTGGTTTTTATTTGCCGGATGCGGTCATCCACCAGCGCCTGCCGATGTGAACAGCAGCGAAATAGATTCACTTAAACAGGAAATTGTACGGCTGACCGCAGGCAAAGACAGCGTTGTCCAACACCTGGTGAAATTCGATACACTTGATTATACCATTTTCACCCACCAGGCCTGGGAACGGCTGCATGAAAGCCATGCAAAGGATATTCTGGTACACTGGCCCGACGGGCATATTGCCAAGGGCATCGACAGGCATATCGAAGACCTTAAAAAGATGTTCGTGTACGCACCCAATACAAGCATTAAAGAACATCCCATCCGCCTGGGCTCGGGAGTTTATACCGCAGTGACCGGCATCATGACCGGAACCTTCAGCAAACCGATGCCGATGGCCGATGGCACATTCATTGCGCCGACCGGAAAATCATTTGTACTGCCAATGTGTACCGTCGGTATCTGGAAAAATGGCGTAATGCTCGAAGAATATTTATATTGGGATAACCAGACCTATATGGCCCAGCTGGGTGTGGGGAAATAAAAACCAGGTGAAGAATCACCCGGTTTATCTCAATCAAACTAAAAACTATTTTGTGTAGACGGTATGTCGGCCTCGTAAAGCTTCCTTGGCAAATCCAATCCGGTGCCAATTTGCAATTCTTTAATTGTCAGGACTTTATTAAAATTTAATTTTCTCAGACCTGTCCGGGAATGATACTAAAACTGTTCACCGGACCGTTTTCTACCCGTGGTTTGATGTACCGGCCGGTTAAAACGTTGCTTACCGGATTTTTTCGTCAACTTCCCTTATGGATAAAGTACTGTTTGAAAGGTTGCACGCGGAGGGGCTGATCTCCGACGCATCACTGGAACGGGTAGACGCGGCCGAAAAGCAGCGGCTATTTTCCATTTACTGGCCCTTGAGAACCGTTCTCTTTGCCGGCGTCAGTTTGCTGAGTGCTGGTTTAGCTGTGCTGTTATACAAAAATATCGACAGCATCGGGCACGGCGTCATACTCGCCCTGATCGCGGCCATTTTCCTCGGATGTTACTATTACTGTTTCCGGAATAAAAATAGTTTTTCCACACAAAGGGTTGAGGCGCCCAATGGTTATTTCGACTATATCCTTTTGCTGGGTTGCATCAGTTTTGCCAGTTTCATCGCTTATCTGCAGTTTCAATACAATGTTTTCGGAGACAGGTATGGCCTTGCTCTCATAGTACCCATGGTATGGTTCTTTTTCTGTGCCTATTATTTTGACCATCTCGGCGTGCTCAGTCTGGCGATTACCAATCTCGGCGCCTGGGCTGGCGTATCGCTTACGCCGCTCCAACTGCTGAAAGAGAATCCCTTTGCCGGCGGACATTTAATTTTTACCGGTCTCGCGCTCGGCTTATTGCTCATCCTCGGCGGCGTTTTCAGCCGCCGGAGAAATGTAAAGCCGCATTTTGAATTCACTTATACCAATTTTGGTGTACATATTATTTTTCTGGCAGCTATCACCGGCATGTGTGTAAATGATCACTGGTTTATTGCCTGGCTGTTCCTTGTACTGGGCATTGGTCTTTATTTCTATGTCTATGCGCAGGAAAAAAAGTCACTGTATTTTATGGTCGTCGCTTTGCTGTATTGTTATTTTTCACTGAGCTATTCGGTGGTGGAGCTGGTGTTCAGAAATGATACGAATACGGAGCTCCTGAGCTATCTGATCTTTTTTTATTTCATCGGATCTGCCATTGCGTTTATCCGGCTGTGTATGCATATGAACCGTAAAATAAAAATCCAATGATCGCCTACAACGAAACGATGCTGGATAACCTGGCGCTGTATGCCCAGCTGGACCAGGCGGTGGAAGAGCATTGCATCAGCGAGACCGAAAATAAAACCGTGCGAACGGCCTATAAGGTGGATTTTTATTCTCCTAATATATATGTGCGGATCGGCCTCTTTATCCTCACCATCATCACGATATCCTTTTCCTTTGGTCTGCTCAGCCTGATTTCAAGTACATATGATAAATTACTCGGGCCTTCGCTGATCCTATACGGTGTTGGCACGATCTGTATCCTGGAATATTTCATCCGGCGCAACAGGCACTACCGTTCCGGTGTAGACGACGCGCTGCTATGGATCGCCGGCGGATTTATTTTGTCCGGCTTGTTCATGCTGATGAATTCCCCGTCGACGGTCTGGATCTGTGTCATCCTCTGCCTGATGGCCGTATCCGCGGTGATCCGATATGTCGACCGGGGCATGGCGATACTGGCATATAGCGCCTTGATGGGATTTATTATGTATAGTATGATGCAGGCTGGCGCGTTGATACAGTCGATGATACCGTTTATGCTCATGGCAGTTTCCTTTTCGCTATTTCTGTTCAGCAGTCGTTTGCTGAAAAAAAATAACCTGAGGCATTACCGTCCTGTGTTGCAGGTATTAAAATTAAGCGCGCTGGTGGGTCTTTATCTTGCGGGAAATTATTTTGTCGTTCGGGAAATGGAACAGCTTCTTTCACCGGTTTCTTCTTCATCCGGTACGCCCTTTCTAAAAGTATTCTGGGTATCCACGCTGCTGATACCGCTGATCTATCTTTACACGGGTATCAGAAAAAAAGACAATAGTTTTTTATGGCTGGGGTTATTGCTCTCAGCTACGTCAGATGCAACCGTCAGGTATTATTATTCTTTTATGCCACCGGAGACAGCCATGGGTATTGCTGGTGTATTGCTGATCGCGATAGCGTATATATGTTTCAGGTATTTCAAGTATCCCAAATACGGGATAACGGAAAAGCAGATAGCCGGTGACCCGGCCGCCCTCGTCCTTCGGTGGGAGTCGCTGCTCGCGGCGCAGCTTGGCGCAACCAGCACATCACCTACAGCCCCAGCTACCACATTTGGCGGCGGTTCGGGTGGCGGTGGTGGCGCAGGCGGAACCTTTTAACCTGACATTTATCGCGATGCCTTTTTATAATCGTATCCCCAATTCTTCAGCGAATAGTTCCACCGGGTTTCGCTGTCATCCCCTGCCGGTTTTTGGGCGGTATGCCGTTTGATATAGCCAACGACTTTTTGCATGTGTTTATAGTCGGGCGTCGTAAGCTCGGTCTTTTTCTTTTTTAAAAGCAGGATGATCCGCGCGCCGGATTTGTGTCCGACTGATTCGCCATCACCACTGTCCCAGCCGACTTCTTTTGATTCTGGCGTCTTTAACCATTTCTCCAGCACGGCGGGTGACATATTCACCAACCCGCGAAACGAATGATAGATCGATTGTTTTTCTTCCGTGTCCATAACAGGTTTTTCAACCCTGGTTAAAAATCCATGCCAGTCACTTGTTCCTGGTCAGATCGTCGAGCGCGGCTTGCAGGTGCTGATTGAACAACTGAGGCTGTTCCACCATCGGAAAATGACCGCTGCCCGGTACATAAAATATCCTGAAGGGAAGATGATTGGCTACCAGAACGCTCGTATCGGTGGGTGTGCGGTCACTGCTGATGAGGTAAAGTTTTTTATGCAGCGACCTGAGCAAAACCAGCGCATCCGGCGATTCGGCCTCGAGGGCATCCACCGCGATCGAGGAATCGGCCTGGTGCACATTCTGCAAAATTCTTTTCTTTACTGCGGCCGGCGTGGTAGGAGAAAAAAGCGCTTCATTAAAATACTGATCGGCCAGGGCAGTATACTGATGCCTGAGCTGGTCCATGAATACCGCCGATTGCTTTTTTTCATCAGGCGTTTCCTGCTGCCCGATGTCTTTAAAATTATCTGCGCCGGCGATGCCGAGTATGCGGGTGCTGTCCTGATGCGCCGCCAGCAGGATGATATTCCCAGCCATCGAATGGCCGACCAGAAAAACATGATGCAGGTCAAGGGCTGTCATCAGACTGTCCACATCGTTGGCATAGTGTTCCGTGGACCAGATCTTCCGGTTTTTTCCGGAGGCGCCAAAACCCGGGAGATCCATGGCCACGATGCGGTACCGGTTTTTGAAAAAGGCTGCCTGGTCGTCCCAGTAAGATTTATCCAGGCACCAGCCGTGCACAAAAAAAAGGGTTGTATCCCCTTTTCCCGTATCAGTGTAGTCAATATGAACGCCGTTGTCGGAGACATTTTTGGGGTCTCCTTCTCTCCCAGCCGGGGTCGAACAGGCCGGGACCCACAGGGTTGCATAGATCAGCACCGCAGGCAGGAGTTGTTTCATGTGATTCCTCATACCGGAAGATAAATACAATCGGATTTATCAGCGGCAGCGCAAAGCCGAAGGAAAAGTTAATTGAACGGACCGTCAGTCTTTAGACTTCACGGGCGCTTTTCCGCCGGCCGGTACAAAGATCAGCGCCGCTGAATTCATGCAATATCTTTTGCCGGTGGGGGAAGGGCCATCGTCAAATACATGGCCGAGGTGCGAGCCGCTCTTGCTGTCGACCACTTCCCAGCGCGTCATACCGTCACTGGAATCCATCACCAGCCGAACAGCATTCGGGTCGATCGGCGCAAAAAAGCTTGGCCATCCGGTCTTGGAATCGAATTTGGTATCGGAGCTAAAAACGGGCTGCAGGCTGGCGGCGGAATAGTAAGTTCCTCTCTCATAAAAATGATCCAGCTTACCGGTACCCGCCTGTTCCGTTCCCTGCTGGCGGAGGATATAATACTGTCCGGGGGTCAATCTTGCTTTCCACTCGGCGTCAGTCATCTTCATCGGAAAAACAGTTTTGGCCGTGGCTTGCGGAGGGTCGGGATATTTTTTACTCTGGGCCTGCGCGGTGGTTCCGGCGACGATCAGGCAAAACAGACCAAGTATGGCGGATAATTTTTTCATGATTGTTTTTTTATATTAACGTAAACGCAGGCAGGAAAGATCGGTTTTGGGGTAAGTTTCAGTTGAAAATAACAAAAAAGCCCGCCTAGCCTGAGGCTAGACGGGCGGATTAGCCAAACAGGTATTAGTTTACCTGGATTTTTCTTTCTTCGGTTTTTTCACCCGGAATTACCGGCAGCGTTACCTGCAACACGCCATCTTCATACTTCGCCTGAATATTGGCGCTGTCGACGGACGGATCCAGGCTGAAGGCCCTTTCAAATCCGCCACGGCTGTATTCCCGCAGGATCCATTCCGGACGGGCAAACCCGTCAGGGGGCAGATAGGAAACCGTCAGCCGGTCACCCTTTACTTCCAGTTGAAAATGTTCCTTGATCCGGCCTGGCGCGAACACCAGGATTTCGATGTTGTTTTCCGTTTTAAAGATGTTGACGGCAGCCCGCTGGACTGACCGGTTCTGCAGGTGCCGGTGCCTGTTCTCGTGACCTTTTGCGGCCATTGATTGTTGATAGTACATGTTTCTGTTTTTTTAATGAATAATGACTGTACCATCAGGCTGACGGACGAGGGGGCAACATATTTTAACCGGTCACGGTATTTTACTGCACATTATACTGACGAAGGATCCAGGAGACGCCATAGCCGATAAAAGCGATGGCCAGGCCGGCATGCACCCATTCCTTTTTTACGCGGGCCGCCACCAGGCATAGGAAGAAATGGCCCGCAAAACGGATCTTGAATTCCGGTCCGAGCTCCTGCATATAGGCGGGTCCTTTCAGCAGCGCATCGCCATAATCCAGGAGAAAAACCAGGGCGAGCAAGGAAAAAATCCAGGTGCTTCTCGAATAGTAATATTCTTTAAATCCGTGGTAATCACTCATGTCATCCGGAAACATCAGCGATGAAATGATATAGATCACGACAATAAAGAGAATGATGAACGCATAGGTCCCGAAGGTCCACTGGGCTACATGACTCAGCCTGAATTCCCACCACCAGAAATGAACGAGGAGCAGGAAGATATATCCCACCCATAGCAGGTGCACCCAGTAAGGTTTGTTCTTTGCGGGATGTTCAATGAGTTTGGCGACGCCTTTGAGTAAATGAGCAATGCCAAGGCTCAATATCATTCCGATAATTATCCGGTCGTGACTGAATTTATCCATGTGCAGGCGTTCGGCAGTTCAGGTGATGTGCAGGAGCAAATATATTCTACTGAGGCCAAAAATCAGGTTTTGCCGGTATGGCAAAAGACGTTTTACTGTCGATTACATCCTGACCGGATAAATATGGAGATAGCATTCGATGGCGACCGGTTTATTGCCATAAAGTGCTTCCAGCCGGCTGGCCGCCTGATATACCGAGGCCTGTACGCCGGCCGCCACCGTCAAACGATGCGTACTGAAAAGATCATATCCAATACCGGCCGTCGCCGCCTGCAATGGAAAGTTGCCGGTATTTCCATATTCGGTGGCATCGAGGTTTAGCTCTTCGGAAGATTTCTGCACCCATTCGTAGCGGATATAGATGGCCGTGCGCGCTATTTTGGCGGTCACTTCCAGCAATGCCGCATTCGAGGGGCTTTGTGCCGGCGAACGGTTCAGTCCCCAAAGCGCCGTGGCAGCCAAGTAATTTTTTTCGGTAAAAGGGTATACATAGGTCGCAGAGGCGGTGGTGCGGTGAACATTTTCCGATGGTCGCAAGAGTTCGGGACTCTTTATATATCCGTGCGAAACCTGGATGGCCCAGTTTGCCGATGGATTGAAGGACAGGCGGCTGCTCCAGGAGTCAAAGCGCGGTTTATCGAAATCATACCGGTTTTCATCCGGCTCGCGCCCCGTAAAGGAAGAACCTTCCAGCTTGAATTTGCCCAGGCGGAAACCCAGCGTCGCCACGCCAAAGGTGATGTGCGTTGCATCCTCCCAATGATGGCCGATGGGTGCATCCGGAATAAACATGCCCGATGGCCGGTGCATGAAAGT
>CAZZYD010000130.1:0-5103 GCA_964658175.1 uncultured Puia sp.
CGGCCACCCCGTGAGTTGCGCCGCCGGCCTGGCATCTTTCCAAATACTGGCAGAAGAAAAACTCGTTGCCGGCGTGGCTAGTAAAGAAGCGCTTTTCAAAAAACGGCTGGTGCATCCGAAGATTCGTGATGTACGCAGCGCCGGTCTGCTGATCGCCGTTGAATTTGAAAATTTCGATGTGAACAAAACACTGATCGACGCCTGCATCGCGCAGGGGTTGCTGACGGACTGGTTTCTTTTTGCCCCGCATTGCCTACGGATCGCGCCGCCACTTACAATCAGCGACGCAGAGATCAATGAGGCCTGTGATATTATTCTGGGGTGTTTGAAATGATAGAAGATTCCTGGGTGATGGCGCGGTATGGAGGACATCACATACCCTTCGGCTATGCACAATGCATTACAGCCCAAACCGGATACTTCCAAATACACCGAACCGGTCCTGCCGGTTCACGGGCAGCGGCTGCGGTAGCAAGCGCCAGATAAAATCAAACCGCAGGATTTTAAATATGTTATCGACACCCGTGCCAACTTCCATATAAGTCTTTCCATCCAGCGAATTAAAACTATAGCCCGGACTGTAGTTAAGATTCTTATTTGCCGTACTCAGACTTCCCCACAATGCCTTGATGGTGTAGAACTGCCGGAATTTTAATTTCCGCGTCAGCGGAATAAAACGGAAAAGACCGCTGCCGATATTGTGTTCAAAATTAAAACCGAGATACTGGTCGTGCAGGTAATCGTACTTATTCATCAGGCTGAACGCATACTGATTGTAATAACGGGTCTCTGTTCCAGGCGCAACATTCAGTAACGGAAAAGGCAGGGTGCCAAATGTTTTTCCGCCGAAAAAATTATAGTATATGGTTCCGATCGGCGGCAGGCGTAGGTAGTCTGAAATGCTGGCGGAAATTTTATCGTACTGGTAACTGCTCTGCAAAACGCCTTTTACCCCGCGCGTATATTTAAAATCGATGATGGGGTAGTCGCTGCCAAGACTCGTGCGATAAAAATGCGTTTCGAAAAATTTCTCCAGATAAGCAAACCGGAGTTTAATGGATGTTTCAAAGGTATTCAGCGGTTCTCCATCCGTACCGAGAAAAAGTTCCTTTGGCGGCAGGTTCAGCAAAGGGTTATAAATTTTCCGGTCTTCCGTGAGCGTTACGGAAAATCCCGAGTGCCATTCCTTGAAAAGTTCCAGTTTTTGTTGCTGCAGGTTGATGAATTTGATCGGTACGCCGCTTTTCCGGAAGGCAAGCGCAAACAGGTTGTCGGAAGTGATTTCGTCGTAATACTGCTGGTTGTAGTCCAGGTCGTTCCGGTACATGCCATACAGCGTGAGGCGCGGGTGTCTTTTGAATACATAGAGCGCGTCGAATTCCCCATGCAGTTTCTGGTCTCCCAGACTGTAAGCGAGATAACCGTGGAGGATCAGGTTTTTGTTGAAATGGCGATTGGTGCCAAGATCGAAGCGGAGGCGGAGGCCCTGCAGCTGGTTTGTGTAGATCCAGCTCTGCCAGGGACCGATCTGATAATTTCCCACATTCAGGTAGCCCGTTCCGAGAAAATCGATGGTGTGCGTGTATTTGTGGAAGACGGGCATCCGCATCAGCGTATCCATCATTTTATAGACCGCCTTTTCATTCTTATTGAGCTCTTCGTGCCGGGATGCGGTCCAGAAAGAATCAGGCTGGTGCCGCGCATTGTCCGCAAAAATGATTTCTTCGAGAAGTTTGTTTTTTGCCAGCTCGTGGCTGGTAGCTGAATCATTGACCAGGATATTTTTATAGGTGGTGGTTTTGCGACCGATAAACCCGAGGTGTTTTTTTCCGAAGGCGGCAAGGTTCACCACGAATTTGTCTTTGACGAGAAACCAGGTGCTGTCGTTGATCAGCTGGAATTCCTGGATGAGGCTGAGCTGCTGTACATAATTCAGGTTTGCCGTAGCATCCAGGCGGAGGTTCATTTTCTGGATGGCAAAGCTGGAATCGTGCACCCAGCAGTCGCCTTCGAAGGTACTTTCTCCTTTTCGCTTGGGTGTAAAGATCATGTGCAGCAGTCGCCGGCCCTGCACGTATTCGGTATCCACGATTTTATACCGGTAATAGAAATCGCCGTTGTTGCTGATCGGGCTTACAAAGCGCTTGTCGAACACCGGGATGAAATTGTCGTAAAAATCAATGTTCTGATCGGTGCCACCCAGGAATTTGCTCACGCTTTCGTTGTCAAGTCCCTGGCTTTTGCTGCCGATGATCACTTCGCGTCGTTTGAGCGGAGCACGCTGGTAATAATAGTCTGAGAGGGTTTCCGTAAGGAAAATAGGCAGAAAGGGCGTGTCCTCCGAACTGTCGACATTGTTCAGGATAAAATTAAAGGGCCGCAAAATCCGGTTTCCCTGAAGTTTGTCCTTATTCACCTGGTTGAAATCGAGCTCCAGCTTGTTGTATAGTTCATACGAAAAGTTCTCAAACCGGTATCGGTCATTGAATTTTTTCCGCCGCACGATTTTGCGCCACAGGAGAAGTCCGAAATCTACCTTTTTTCGTACCACCACTTCCGTTATATAGTTTCCCCGCAGCAGGTTGATCGTAAGGGATAGGGTATCATTATGCGCTTTCCGGAGCAGGCTGTCTGAAAAACGGATGGTATAATCCTGAAAGCCCACGTAGCTGATGCGCAGTATGCCTTTTGGCCAATCCGTAAAACGGAATGTGAACGTGCCGGCGGAATCGGAGAGCTTACCATTGCCCGACGGTTCATACCGCAGGGATGCGAAGGGAATGCGTTCCTCGCTATGGGCATCCAGGATCACGCCCCTGAAAACCTTTGTCTGCGCATGCAGTTCCGCCATAATGGCCGTGCAGATGAGTGTGATGGCCAGAAGAAGGGTTCCGTAGCGGCGCGTCATAGTTTCAAAAATACAGGAATGAAGGAACAAGGGTTGCTTTTACTTGAAAACCAATTCTGCCTTACTTTTGCAGCCTTATGGCAAATGACACGCAAAGGCTGCAGGCAATTATCTCCCATTGTAAGGAATATGGATTTATTTTTCCGTCCAGTGAAATTTACGACGGCTTGAGCGCCGTTTACGACTACGGGCAGTATGGCAGCGAACTGAAAAAGAATATCCGGGATTTCTGGTGGAAAACCATGACCCAGCTCAACGACAATATCGTAGGGATCGACGCAGCCATTTTTATGCATCCGACCGTTTGGAAAGCTTCCGGTCATGTGGACAATTTCAGCGACCCGATGATTGACAATAAAGACAGCAATAAAAGATACCGGGTGGATCACCTCATCGAAGGCTTCGCCGATGAACTGGAAGCCGCGGGAAAAAAAGATGAAGCAACGGCCCTGCTCGCGGCGATGGATCGTTTGCTGGCCACCAGCGATTTTGACGGACTGAAAAATTTGATAGAAGAAAATAAGATTGCCTGTGGCATAAGCGGAACCGTGAACTGGACCGATGTGCGTCAGTTCAACCTGATGTTTTCCACGCAGGTGGGCAGTGTGTCCGAGGAAAGCAGCGAGATCTATCTGCGGCCTGAAACCGCGCAGGGCATTTTTGTTAATTTTCAGAACGTGCAAAAAACAGGGCGCATGAAAATTCCGTTCGGGATCGCCCAAACAGGCAAGGCTTTCCGGAACGAGATCGTGGCACGCCAGTTTATTTTTCGCATGCGCGAATTCGAGCAGATGGAAATGCAGTTCTTTATCCGTCCCGGCACCCAGCAGGAATGGTATGAATTCTGGAAAGCGGAGCGCATGAAGTGGCATCTCAGCCTGGGTATTCCTGCTGAAAAATACAGGTTCCATGATCATGTAAAACTCGCCCACTATGCCGATGCCGCCTGTGATATCGAATATGAATTTCCGATGGGTTTCCGGGAAGTGGAAGGCATTCATTCGCGAACGGATTTCGATCTGCGCCAGCACCAGGAATACAGTAAAAAGAAACTGACCTATTTCGATACCGAAATCAACAAGCACTACCTGCCGTATGTGATTGAAACTTCGATCGGACTTGACCGCACCATCTTGATGGTGCTGAGCGAAGCCTACCAGGAAGAAGACCTGAGTACGGAAGAAAAAAAGGACAGCCGTGTGGTATTAAAATTTCCGCCGCGCATAGCTCCCATCAAACTGGCGATTTTACCCTTGATGAAAAAAGATGGCCTTCCGGATATCGCGCGCGAACTGCTGGCCGAATGCAAACCACATTTTCGTTGCTTCTATGAAGAGAAGGACACCATCGGGAAACGCTATCGCCGCATGGATGCGATCGGCACGCCGTTTTGTGTTACCATCGACCATCAGACAAAGGAGGACCGGACCGTTACGATCCGTTACCGGGACTCTATGAAGCAGGAAAGAATGTCAATAGAAAGTGTAAAACAAAAAATTCTGGATGAGATTTTCTAATTAAACTTCAGGTACTTTTGGTTGTTCCCCTTCCAATAATATGAATTATCATCTGTGATCGTAAATTTAATAATTCATCCATGCTTACTAACGAGATTACACTCAACATCTATTTGTTAGCATTTATTATTGTCGCAGCGACCTTCGCAGGTTTTAGTTTCCGGGCCAGCCTGATTGTGAAAAGCCGGAATAAGATTCATGAACTGGAGCGGGAAATCCTGACCAATTACGCCACCATCCTGGATCTTGAAAAAGAGACCTCCAACATGGCATCTGTGCTCCAGGATATGAAGAGCCCCGTGATCGCCATGAAAGCAGTTGCCAAGGAAGAACGTCCCATCCTGCAGAAAAATCCCGACATCTCTTTACGCAAGCGATTGCTGAGCAAGGAGAATCTGAACAGGACCGGATTGGGTTGACTGGGACTGGGATTAACTGGGATGTTTTTGGGATTGGTGGGATATGGATCTGCGGAGTTGGTGGCAGTGATTGCGAGGATGTCAGATGGGTACTAAGTGTTTATTATTAGACGGTAAAAGCAGATAATAAAAATCTTCATTTCATACCTTTGAAAAATTGTAAAAACCAGCCACGGCTGGTTTTTTTATTTGAATCCCGCGATGCGTTTTCACCACTCCGCACCGTCATCCAGCGCCGCGTCAGTACGAACCCATAAAA
>CAZZYD010000130.1:5113-10036 GCA_964658175.1 uncultured Puia sp.
AAACCAGCCACGGCTGGTTTTTTTATTCAAATCCCGCACTTCATCCCCCGATGCGTCCCCACTGCGCATGTCATCCAGCGCCGCGTGAGTACGAACCCATAAAATCAACAATGAGTCGCCCGCGAAGGATGTCACATTCATCGATTCACAGCGACAGCGATATTGTTCAATGATCGTAGAGATCCTTCGCACCAATAAACATCCATATCCCACCAATCCCAAAAATATCCCAGTTAATCCCAGTCCCGGTCTACCCGTACAACTCCAGATGAATCGAATGCCGGTCATACCCCATCGCGAGAATATGTTGTTTGGCATCGTCGATCATATTTTTCCATCCGCATAAAAAGAAATGGGCTGGCGCTTTGCCGCTGGCCTGGCAGAGTTCCTGGAATACCGCATGTACGTAACCCGTTCTGATGAGATGATTCACATTCTCGGGTGCTTCGCGCGAAAAAGTGGGGAGGTATTGAAATCCGGTTAGCGTTTCTTCCAGCGCTTCCATTTCCCGCTGATATAAAGTGTCTGCCAGAAGGCGGCAGCCATAAATTAGATAGATTGAGCGGTGCGGAATATTATTTTCCAGAATGTGATGCGCCATGGATCTGAAAGGCGCAATACCGGTACCCGTGCAGATGAGATAGAGGTCTTTGTCCAGCGGCTCCGGCAAAACAAAATTACCCAGGGGTCCGCGAAAAATAAGTTCGGAACCGATTTCCACCTGATTGAAAAGATAGTTGGTGCCAAGCCCGTTTTCCATGAATACGATCACCAGTTCAAACACGGGTGATCCGTCGGGCCAGGAGGCGACGGAATAACTCCGCCAGCGTTTATTGGATTTTTCATGGATCGGAAGATCCAGCGTCACAAACTGTCCCGGTTTAAAGGCAAACGGTTCTCCGGATATATTTTCGATCCAGAAACGGCGCGTAGTGGCCGTTTCATTCTCTATCCGAATCACTTTTCCCGTTTGCCAGGGCTGAAGCATTGATATCGTATTTACTCGACAATCACTTTTATAATGTGTTTGTCATTTCCAATCATCAGTTTCAGAATATAAACACCGGCGCCCTGGTTCGACAGGTTAAAAGTGTGGCTGAAAAATCCGCCGAAATTCGGATAGCTGCCGGTCAGTATTCTTTGTCCCAATGAATTTACAATACTTATATCAACATTCTGGGATTGGTCCAGATAGAATGTCATATTGAATGTGCCGGTTGTCGGGATCGGCCCTACTTTGAGGTTCAGTCCACTGGTGGTGCCATAAGTGATGGCATTGGACACCTGGCTGCAGCCCGCACTGTCGACGGCCACATCCGTATAAATGCCCGGAATGGTAATCGTGTACGTTTGACTGGTGGCACCCGCAATCAGCGAGTCATTCCGATACCATTGATTATTACTGGCGAAACTGCTGGTGAGTAATTGACCATTGAGGGTGATCACGGGCGCCGCGGGCATGGTGGCCGTGACCGCCACGCGCGGACTCGCGCATTTATTCAACCTGACATGCACATCGTACAGGAAATAATAATACTGCTGATACAGGACCGTGTCTTTGGTGTTGGCATTGTCGATCACGCTGTTGCCCGTGATCGAGAAGATGCCCGGCAGCGTGAACGGATACGGATTGGAAGTAATCTGATTATTGCGGAACAGGGTAGGCTGATCCACGCTGTCGGCGATCACGATCAGGATATGATTTCCTGCAGTGGGCACAGAAAGGTTCAGAAAAAAGATGGCGCCCGTATCGCTGGCATTGTTGCCGGTAACAGCACCAGCCTGCGGTGTAGGCGTGGTTGGATATACGTTGATGGTATTCGTGGAAATCGGGAAGTAAGAGTAAGCGCCGGTACTCGAATCGATACTCGCCAGATCTGCCACGATAAACTGCACTTTTCCGCCGTGACCGACATATAAACGGGTGGTGCTAATCGTAAGCGGAACGGCATTGGTAAAACGGATGTAGTTTCCCTGGAACACATTGTATCCTCCGTTGGCAAACTGCAGTTTATTGGCAGGGCCGACGGATCCGCTGTTTTCGTTCAATCCCAGATAGTATGTTTTGTCCGCAGGAATATCCGTTGTAGTGGCCGGAGAACCCGTAGCAATCGGGGTAACGGCATTCTGCGCATCATACCATTTCACCACATCGGTGGAATCGGATCCTACCGCCGCCAGCGAAGCGGTGGCCGAACTGCTGTTGCATATTTCCGCCACACCGGTAACATTTGAACTGCCGGAATTTACAGATACGGTATCCGACGTGGTATTATTGGATGAGTCCTGGTCCGTTGACAACCCGGTGCCGACCTTGATAATATATGTTTGACCGGCCGTCACGGCAAAAGGCGGCTGGAAAGTATAGATCACATTGCCCAGTGCGGGAATGGTATCGGGACAATTGATGCTGAAGGCGGCAATATCGGTTCCGCCAGACTGTACGGTGCAGCTCAGGGGTACGTTCACCTGGGGAGTGGTTCCGAAATTATTGATTCGTACGCTGATCCTTTGACTGTCGGTGGCGCAGAGTGTGGCTAAGGGGTCTACGACAGCGCCGACGCCGACATCGTTGGAAAGCGAAACGAACTGTACGCGGAAATCTTCCGTCTCCCCGTTGCCATAGGTGCCGCAGGGCTGCACAGCCGATGTGTCGGTTGTTTCTTCCGCCACGATCCGCATCAGCGAATAGGTGCCGACTTTAAGGCCGGCCGGCGTTTTGAAATTACCGTTGAAAGTCACCGTGCCGCCGGCAAGCACCGCACTGGTAGCCACCTGTTCGCCGGGGTCTGTAAAGGTTCCGTTGTTATTGTAATCCACAAAGATCTTTACCACTTTCTGTGAAGCGCTCGCGTCACAGCTGCCCAGTCCGATGCTGAAAGGCGTGGTCTGGTTGCCCTGCAGCTGAATGGTTTTACTGCTATAGTCAGTGTAGGTGGTGCAGCCTGCGGGATTTGTATTGTTGATATTGCTGATATTAACGGTGTTGATGCGGGTGCCCGCGCTGGACAAAGGATTTGAGGCGCAATATCCCGTACCGCCCGCACCGCTCACGATCAGGGAATAGGCCTGTTGTGCATTGCGGAGCGTGCCTTTATGCGTTACTGTAATGGTATAAGTTTTACCGGGTACGACATTGTTGATCACGATTTTTTCGACGTTGTTCAGCGTGTCGTCTCCGGTCGTAGCCATATTGGCCGGATGTTTTGCGTCCAGGATCCACGGAGCATAGGTGGCTGCATTGCCAGTGACCCGGAGGTCCAGGTCATTCACCAGTTTTCTTGCAGGGTTATTCAGGAGGGCCGTTTCGTTGACAGTGCCGGGAGGATCGGTCCAGCTAAGCGTTACTACCAGCGGTCCTTTTCCGGATGCCACCAGCGGCAGGGTAAAGCTGTTGCCGGTGGCCAGGTTGTTTTCATAGATCTGCTGGTCAGTATTTCCCGAGCTGATCACGGCGGCGGCGTTCTTCATATTGATCAGACCATAGCCCATCTGAAAATCCGGTCCGGCGGCGGGTCCTGCTTCATCAGCGGTATGAATCAAAATACCTTTCAGGGTAGCCGATCGCATAAAGCTGCCGCTGTGCAGATTGGCAAAGAGTTGCTGCAGCAGAAAAGCGGATCCGGCCGCGGCCGGGGAAGCCATGGACGTGCCGCTCAGGATGGCATAGGAATTATCAGAACTGTTGCTGCAGGAAAGTACATTCACGCCATCGGATACCAGTTCCGGTTTGATGCGGCCGTCGTCGGTTGGTCCCCAACTGCTGAATTCAGACAGCACCACATCGGAGGGTTGGGTATAACCACCGGGAATCGGATTGACCGCCCCGATGGTAAGAATATTTTTCGCGACGCCATAGGTAGGAATAATATCAAATCCGTCGTTGTTGCTGATTCCTGCCGGCCGGTTGCCGGCAGCCACGATATTGCCGTTTTTATCGGGCCTGAAATAGGGTTGTCCCACCGCCGGGCCATTGACATCGCGGTTATTACTCGCCGCTTTTACAATCAGGTAATCGGGCGCCTGAAAAGCGATCGAATCCCAGTCGCGCGACTGATCGTCATAATAACCGAATTTATAGTCGGCAGTATCTCCCGGATTGCCAAGGAATTCCCAGCGGTTGTTCTCGTCGGTATTCTGGTTCCAGCCTGCCACGGTGCCATAGGAGTGATTGGAGATCAGCAGGGTCGATGCCTGGCCGAACATTTCCGACACATCCCCATTAAAATCGAAGGCCAGGAGCTGCTGGGCGCCGAACGACATGCCCTTGGCCGCCGGGTTCACGCCGCTGGCGATCATGGTTCCGGCTACATGCGTGGAATGCAAACTGGTTGAAGAAGGTTTGTCTTTTTGCAGTACCCTGCCGGTGAGCTCCACATGCGTTGGAAGCACGATCCCTTCATCCCAAATCGCAATCTTTCCTTTCATTGAGGCAAGGGAGCCATTTAAATTGAGACCCGTGCTGCCGCCCGGCCAGAGCTGGTCCGTGCCGATGGTCTGGGCCGAAATCAGGTTGTCATAAGCTGCTACATAGAGTGGCATGCCATTGGGATCGATTCCGGAGAGGACGGCACGACCGCCTTTTTTATAGTGGATCAGCAGGGGCCATCCCTTTTGTCTGGAAAGCATCGTCAGCCGGTTCGACAGATCCTGCTGCCGGATGGCCGCAAGCTGGGCGGCACGCTGAAGTTCAGGTGTATTTGTTTTCACCTGGGCGGAACCTGACAAAGCAAAAAAGACGGCAAGTGTTACAAAGGGTACTAACTTCTTAATCTGCATGGAAGAAATTATGATATATTAGCAACCTTGAAAGAAATTCAATTCAAGATGTTTATTAAATTTTCAATACTTAGATTTTATCCTACAAATTTTCAACGTTGAAAAATACTTAGTACATAGTAGAAATCTTGTTCAATGGGACAC
>CAZZYD010000131.1:0-10013 GCA_964658175.1 uncultured Puia sp.
CATTTGTGCAGCTGGCGCTTCCTTCCTTCAATTATCTGACGGGCAAACAGCTCACGATCACCTTCACCGAAAAACCCTGGCTGATCCCAAGCCTCTTCGTGCTGACTTTGTTAGTGGGAATCATCGCTGGCAGTTATCCGGCTTTTTACCTGACGGGATTTAATCCGGTCAGTGTGCTGAAAGGGAAATTTTCCACAGGGCGCGGCACGAGTGGATTCCGCAGCGGGCTGGTCGTTTTCCAGTTTTTCATATCGGTTACGCTGATCGTATGCACCGTGGTCGTCCGGCAGCAGCTGTCCTACATCCAGCATATCAAACTTGGTTATGAGAAGGAACAGGTGCTGATTCTTCCTGAAACCTATATGCTGGGAAAAAATGAAGCGGCTTTTAAACAGCAATTGTTGCAGGATCCGAGGATAGTCCGGGTCAGTGCATCGTTCTTCCTGCCGGCCGGCAGTTCCAATGGAAACAATTTCACGGTAAGTCCCGAAAACAAAGGCACGGATCTCATCAAGGCCCTTCGGTATGATGTCGATGAGCAGTATATCCCGGCACTGGGAATGCAGATGCTGGAGGGTAGAAATTTTTCGACAGCATTCGGCACCGATTCATCTGCCGCGATTTTAAACGAAACAGCTGTCCAGAGTTTCAACTGGGCAAAAAATCCACTGGGGCGCCGTTTTACCCGGCGTGAAAATGACGGAAGCACCTATACTTACCATGTGATCGGTGTGGTGAAAGACTTTCATTTCCGTTCCCTGCATGAAAAAATTGCGCCGCTGGTGATGATCATGACAAACCCCTCCGGCAGCCTGATTGTCAAAACCCGTACAGCGGATGAAGCCGGGTTGATGGCTGCCATTAATAAAACCTGGGACAGCTATGCGACGGGTTCGCCCCTCGCCTATTCCTATATGACGGACCGTTTTCGCAATAGCTACGAAACAGAAGCCAAGACGGGCGAGGCCCTCGGTATTTTTTCGGGCCTCACGATTTTTATCTCCTGCCTCGGCCTTTTTGGTCTGGTTACCTTCACGGCTGAACAGCGGAGAAAAGAAATCGGTATCCGAAAAGTACTCGGCGCAAGCGCCAGCGGCATTGTCGCCCTGTTGTCAAAAGACTTTCTGAAACTGGTCGGTCTGGCGCTTTTGATTGCTAGTCCGGTAGCCTGGTTCATCACCAATAAATGGCTGGAAGATTTTGCCTACCGCATCAACATCCGGTGGACGGTATTCGTATTTGCGGGGATCATGGCCATCGGCATTACCCTTCTTACCATCAGTTTCCGGGCAATCCGCTCGGCGATTGAAAATCCGATTAACAGTCTTCGTGCTGAATAAAAACGATGGCTATTGCAGGCTGCTGTAGACCAGCTGCTCGAATTTTGGCTCAAAGTCACCATGACTGTTGGGTACCTGCTGGGTCATGATCAATACGACCATTTTCTTTTTCGGATCGGCCCAGTAAGTCGTGCCAAAAAATCCGCCCCAGGAAAAACTGCCCTCACTGCGTACGGTTTGCGCGGCAGATTTAGCCGTCGTCAATTGAAAACTCAGTCCAAAATCATTGGTTCCATCGAATGAAACGGGCAGCTGATTGCTCGTCATCAACTCCACAGTACGCGGTGCGAGGATTCGGACACCGTTGTATATGCCGTCATGCAGCAGCATTTCCAAAAATATCGCATAGTCATAAGCGGTAGAGGTGAGTCCGGCGCCTCCTGAAAAATAATGTTTGTTTGCCAGCGGGTAGTTCGGGTCGATGCCGGTGGCTGCTTTTGTCCATGGAACGGGTTTGTGGTCTTTGTTTTCTGTATATACGGTGGCGAGTCGCGCCGCTTTCACCGCCGGCACGTTGAAATAGGTGTCGTTCATGCCCAGCGGTTTAAAGATATGGCTGGCACAATAGTCACTCAGTGACTGTCCGCTGATGACTTCCACGAGGCAGCCGAGTACATCCATGCTCAACCCGTATGTCCATTTTTCGCCCGGCTGATGAGCCAGTGGCAGACGGGCCAGGGCATTGACGCGCTCGAGGAGATCGGCATCTATGTCGCCCAGTCCGCTGGGAATATTTGCCTTTTGATAAATCGCTTTCATACTGGGCGAACCAATGCCCGGATAGTCCAGTCCCGAAGTATGCGTCAACAGATCCCGGAACGTGATACCGCGTTTGGCCGGGACGGTACTGTAGGTGCTGTCTTTCTGATTGAAAGAATCCAGTACGGGCGTGTTGGCAAAAGCCGGGATAAAATCGGCAATCGCCTCATCCAGCGTAAATTTTCCTTCTTCAAACAGCGTCATGACCGCTACGCTTACAATGGCTTTGGTCTGGGAGGCGATCCGGAAAAGGGCATCCTTCGGCATCGGCTTTTTACTTGCCGCGTCCTGCCAGCCATAGCCTTTATACTGAACGATCTGATCATCTTTGATCACGATGGTCACCACGCCGTTCAGCCAGCCGCGGTCGATGTACTGGTTCAGCAGGGTGTCGATGCGCTTCAGGCGCTGATAGTCGACAGATTTATTTTGGGTGGCGCTCGTTGTGATGGACTGACTCAGCACCGGCACGCAGGCCATGAGAAGGAGGCAGAAGGCGAAGCATTTTTTCATCGTCCGTTTTTTTGAGAAATTAAAGATAATAAAACTCCCCCTGCTACAGGCTTAATACTGGGGTAACGTCTGCGTAATGATCCGTTCACATAGTGTGTGTAATTTTATACAAAAGCAAACCGCATGAAAGAGTTTCGCTATTTTATGCTGGACCTCGTCAGCAGGATCTTCATTCCCCGTTTGTCCATTTTTTCGATTGCCCTGAAAGATTTCACTTTCGGCACGAAGCATGCGGACATGCCCGCATGAAAATCCTCTATGCCATTCAGGGAACAGGAAACGGTCACCTCAGCAGGGCCAGGGACATCATTCCAATCCTGCAACAAAAGGGTGAACTGGACATCCTCATCAGCGGCATTCAGGCGGATGTGGAATTGCCCCATCCCGTCAAATACCGGTTTAAAGGACTCAGTTTCATTTTCGGAAAAAAAGGCGGCATCGACCTGGTGGCCACGTACCGGAAAAACAACCTCAAACAATTATTTAAGGAAGTAAAGCAGTTGCCAATTGGCGACTACGATCTGGTGATCAACGATTTTGAACCGGTGAGCGCCTGGGCCTGCCGTATGCTACACAAGCCGTGCATCGGATTGAGTCACCAGGCAGCAGTGATCAATCCAAAGGCTCCGAGGCCGAAGAAAACAGATCTGATCGGAAGGGCCGTACTGCAGTATTATGCGCCGGTGACCAGCTCCTATGGATTCCATTTTGAAACCTACGATAAAAATATTTTCACGCCGGTGATCCGCAGCGAAATCAGGCATGCGATACCGACGCAACAGGATCATTATACGGTATACCTCCCTGCCTACGACGACGAGCGCATCATCCGCGTGCTCAGCAAGATTCCCGATATCCACTGGCAGGTATTCAGCAAACACAGCCGGAAAAAATATTCCGAAAAAAATATCGAGATCAATCCCATCCGCAATGAGACTTTTATAGAAAGCTTTATCCACTGCAAAGGCATATTATGCGGGGCGGGCTTTGAAACGCCCGCGGAAGCCCTTTACCTTAAAAAGAAGCTGCTGGTAATCCCCATGAAGGGACAACACGAACAGCAGTGCAATGCGGCGGCGCTTGAAACGCTCCAGGTGCCGGTGATACCAAAACTCAAAAAAAAGCATATCGAAACGATCCGGGAATGGACCACCGGCGGCGCCATTCAGTTCATGGATTACCACGACAATACCGAAAGAATCATCAACATCCTGATGGCAAGGCACTGGGAAGAAAAAGAAGAGCTCCCGGCGCTGAAAAAAAACATGATCGATTCGGTCAAAGACCTGAAAAAGAACAGCCTCGGAAAAATACTGGATCAAATTGGCGGCTAGTATGATGCCATTCACGCGCAGCGATTTTGGAAATGATTTCTCCTGGGGCGTGTCGACTGCGGCCTACCAGATCGAAGGCGCACATGACGCCGATGGCAAAGGACCTTCCATCTGGGATACCTTTACCGGCAGAAGAAAAAAAATCTACGCCAACCACCACGGCAATGTGAGCTGTGATTTCTATCACCGGTATGCCGACGACCTTACGCTCATGGCAGATCTTCATATCCGGCACTATCGTTTTTCCATCTCCTGGTCACGCATATTTCCTCTCGGAACAGGTGCCATCAATCCGGCGGGCGTCGCATATTATGACCGGGTGATAAACGCCTGTTTAGCCCGGGGTATTACGCCCTGGGTGACCCTGTACCACTGGGATCTTCCCCAGCATCTCCAGAATAAAGGAGGCTGGACCAACCGCGATGTCGTCAGCTGGTTTTTAGCATATGTCTCTTTTTGCATTACGCAATACGGCGACCGGGTCAAGCACTGGATGGTGCTGAACGAGCCGATGGTATTCACCGGCGCAGGTTATTTTCTGGGGGTGCACGCACCGGGGAAGAAAGGTTTGTCGAATTTTCTGGCGGCCGCGCATCATGCTGCGTTATGCCAGGCCGGCGGAGGCCGTCTCATCCGTTCGATGCAGCCCGGTGCGCGGATCGGTACAACTTTTTCTTATTCACATATAGAACCTTTTGGCGACCGCGCGCAGGATCAGATCGCAGCCGGGAAAGCGGATGCCCTGATGAACCGCTTGTTTCTGGAACCGATGCTTGGATTGGGTTACCCCGTGCAGGAGGTGCGCATATTGCGGCGCATTGAACGGTATATGAAATCCGGTGACGAAGAAAAGCTGAAGTTTGAGGCAGATTTCATCGGCCTGCAAATTTATACCCGCGAGAAAGTGCGCTATGCGCCGTTTATTCCATTCGTACAGGCGAAGATTATAAAAGCCAGCGAAAGGAATGTTTCACACACCCAGATGAACTGGGAAGTATATCCTCCGTCCATTTACCTTGCATTACAAAAACTTGCCTCCTACAAGAACATCCCCGAAATCATCGTCACGGAAAATGGCGCCGCGTTTCATGACGAATACAAAGACGGACAGGTAAAGGATCCATTGCGTCAGCAGTACCTGCAGGATCATATCGAACAGGTACTCAGGGCAAAGCAGGAAGGGATCCGCGTCAATGGATATTTTGTCTGGACCTTCCTGGATAATTTCGAATGGGCGGAAGGTTATTTTCCACGCTTCGGCATTGTACACGTAAATTTCGAAACACAGCAACGCATCGTGAAGAGCTCCGGCAACTGGTACGCGGATTTCCTGCGCTAATCCACTAATTTTAAGGGATCATCCATCCTTTCATCTAAAATCGATTGTATGCTGGACTACCAGTTGGAAAAACCACTGCACGGAGAGATCGGCACGGCTAAATATCAATGCAGTATCGAATGGCGGAATGGAAGATTCGTCAGCGATGAACCCGTAAAAAAGGGTGGCGGGGATGAAGGTCCCGATCCCAGCAGCTTACTGATCGCCTCGCTGGTAACCTGCACACTGGTTACGCTCCGGATGTACATCGATCACAAGGGTTGGGATATACCGGGCATCGCTGTCAACGGAAATCTTTACCAGACCAAAGTGCAGGATAAAACGATTACCGTCATCGACCGGGATATCCGGTATACGGGCGCTGTTACGGACGAACAAAGGGAAAGGATGAATGAGATCGCGCAGAACTGTCCGATATCAAAAATGCTGGAAGGAGAGATCAGGATAAGAACCTATGCCTATGCAGCCGGTGAAACTGAAAAAACGATGCATTATCTGAATGACGATATCAGTGTGGAATGGAAAGCAGGACTCTGTAAACATTCCGGTCGCTGCGTCAGTCATCTCGGTCAGGTTTTTAACGTCAACGCACATCCGTGGATCAATATGTCGGGGGCATCCACCGCTGACATCGTCCGTCAGGTGAATGAATGCCCCACCGGCGCGCTCTCTTATATACCTAAACCCGCACCGGCACCCGGGGCGGGTTGATCCCGCTTATTTTGAAATCGTGCGCACAAACTGCCATGCGCCTGTTCCTTCGGCTTTGAGGATTATCTGCTGACCGGCATTTTCCAATGTAACATAATAGGAAGTTTCGTCGTTGGCGCTTACTTCAAACAATTCGGTGATCCAGTAACCGGCATAATTGTCTTTTAATGCCTTCCGGGCGTTCAGGCTGAGCTGGCTGCTGGTGATGTTGCGGGTAACAGCCAGCAATTCACCGCCATTGGAATAGTACGCGTAGAGGAATTCTCCATTTTCCACAAAAGACACTTTGGTGAAATTGCGGAAGTTTTCAAACTGGATTTCCCTGGCGGCGGTAAAGTCTTTTTTAAAGGCGCGCACACCGGGTGCTTCTTTGGTTGATTTAACGGGAGCGGCAAAACTGTAGCTGGCAAATGAACCAAGGGCGAGAGCGAAAACTAAGATTGACTTTTTCATTGTTTTTGTTTTAGAAGTGATGTCATCCTTAACTGGATGGCATAACAAAGATAAGGGCAGTCTTATGTACTATGCAATATATAGTACTAAATACGGCAATATAGCGTGATGAGCGGTAGAAATCGAGGATATGGATTGTCGGAGGATTCATTTTATCTTGTCGCCCACGGTTTAAAAGCGCCGCGATTCGCCTTTCTATGTCCAAAAACGATCTTCGGATCCCTAAAAAAGCGGTGATTGCCGTTTCCCTGCTGCTGCTCGCAGGCCTGGGGAACTGGTCGTTCCAAACCTCCATTCGGGGCGCAGGAACGGCGGATTTGGGGGGATTTGCCGGATCGGCCAGCTGCGCTTCCTGTCATAAAGACATCTATCTCAGTCACATACAAACGGCCCATTACCACGACTCGCGACCACCCTCGTCCGCCGGCATCAGGGGGAGTTTTGCGCCACCCGCCAACCGCTTTCATTATAACCGGTTTACGGACGTGGTCATGGAACAAACAGACAGCGGTTTTTTTCAGACTGCCTATATCAACGGCGCGCCCTTTCGGAAAGAAGCGTTCGGAATGGTGATAGGGTCCGGCCGCAAGGGACAGAGTTATCTCTACTGGCAGGGAGACCGCCTGTTTCAGCTGCCGATTTCTTATTATACGCCCCTCAGCGACTGGTGCATCAGTCCGGGTTATAATCCCTCGATGGTCTATTTCAACAAGGCGATTCCGGGCCGTTGCATTGAATGCCATGGCACTTATGCCCGGATCGATGCCACTGCCAATGGACCAGCGCTGTTCGACAGCAGCAGCATCATCTATGGCATCGATTGTGAAAGATGTCACGGTCCGGCGGCCGCGCATGTCGCTTTTCAACAGGCGAATCCGGACCAAAAAACGGCGCGTTATATTATCAACCCGGCGCTCCTGACGCGTAAACAACGGCTCGATGCCTGCGCACTCTGCCATTCGGGTTTCAGGGATGAAAAGAGAGCGGCTTTCTCTTTCCAGGTCGGCGACGACCTGGATGAATTCTCCCGCGCCATCTATCAGCCAGACAGCAGTGCGGCGCTGGATGTACACGGCAATCAATACGGGCTGCTGACGGCCAGCAAATGTTTTCGTCGATCACAGATGGATTGCAGTTCCTGCCACCAGGTGCACCGCAATGAGGTCAATGACCCGCGGTTATTTTCGGCCCGCTGCATGCAGTGTCACGAGGAACATACCGCCAATTTTTGCAGCCTCGTTCCCGCCAAAGGCGTCCGGCTCTCTGACAACTGCATCGATTGCCACATGCCCCTGCTTGCCTCGAAAAAAATTATCCTTCAAATGAACGATCCAAAAAAATCGGCCGCCGACCTGGTGCGTACCCACCGGATCGCGATCTATCGCTGATCACCAGTGCCTGGTAACGCAGTTTTATATTTCATCCGAAAAAAAATCCAGGCCGTGCAACATCTGCGCCGGCATCCTGTCTTTCCAGCATATCCACCACTATTTCCATGATCTCATTTAAACTCGCCTTCCGCAATCTCCGAAAAAGCAAAGGGTATACGTTTATCAATATCGCCGGATTATCCGTGGGCATGGCCAGCGCCGTGCTCATCCTGCTCTGGATACAAAACGAGACGAGCTTTGACCGATTTCACAAAAATGAAAAGACATTGTACCAGGCCTGGAACCGCGGCGTGTTCGACACTAAACTGAATTGCTGGAACGCCACACCAAAAATCCTGGGTCCGACGCTCAAACAGGATTATCCGGAGATCGCGCAAACGGCCCGCGTGAACTGGGGCAATTCGTTTCTGTTCGCCGTCGGCGAAAAACGCCTGATGGTCAGCGGCACCTGTGCCGATGCCGCCTTTCTCAATATGTTTAGTTTTCCACTGCTGCGGGGGAATCCAAACACCGCACTGAGCGACGTGTATTCCATCGTGATCACCGAAACGCTGGCGAAAAAATTATTTCAGGACAAAGATCCGATCGGTCAGGTGGTGCGGCTGGACAATCGTGACAATTTCACGGTAAAGGGCGTTTTGAAAGATATACCCGACAACAGCAAATTCAAATTCGAATACCTCCTGCCCTGGACCTATATGGACAAGCGTGGCTGGAGCGACAGCAACTGGGACAACAACTCCACGCAGACCTATGTACAACTCAATCCCAATGCGACGGAAGCCGGCGTAGATGCCCGCATAAAAGACATAACGATCAAACACCTCAACGGTAAAGAGAAAATTGAGGTATTCCTCCATCCGATCACCAAATGGCACCTGTACTCACAATTTGAAAATGGGAAAGTGGTCGGCGGCCGAATAGAAACCGTTCGGATGTTCGCCGTCATCGCAGGATTTATTCTGCTGATCGCCTGCATCAATTTCATGAACCTCAGCACCGCCCGTAGCGAGAAGCGCGCGAAAGAAGTCGGCATCCGGAAAGTGGTGGGCGCGCGCAAAAATTCGCTCGTTGCGCAGTTTTTGGGAGAATCCGTGCTGCTCGCTTTTTTTTCGGGCCTCGTCGCCCTGGTGATCGTGCAGCTCTCCCTGCCGGCCTTCAGCCGACTGACGGATAAAGTATTGTTCATGGGCTATGGAACACCGTCTTTCTGGCTGGCTGCCCTGGGATTCATCTTGTTCACCGGTTTGCTCGCCGGAAGTTATCCGGCTTTCTACCTGTCGTCTTTTCAGCCGGTGAAGGTGCTGAAGGGCGCTTTCAAAGCTTCCCATGCGCGGATCAATCCACGAAAGATCCTGGTGGTTTTCCAGTTTACGTTCGCCATCATCCTGATCATCTGTACCATCATCATCCGCGACCAGCAGCGCTATGCGCAGGACCGGCAAACCGGCTATGCCCGCAACAACCTGATCTATCATTTTCTGACCGGTGACATCGAAAAAAATTATGGGATCATCCGCGACGAATTGCTCAGCAGCGGTGCGGCCGTATCGATCAGTAAAACCAGCGCGCCGCTCACTGAAGGATGGAGCAACAGCTGGGGATTTGACTGGGAAGGAAAAGATCCGAATGACAAAACCATTTTCAACCGGTACTGCGTTGATGAAAATATGGTCAAAACGGCGGGTTTCACGCTCATGCAGGGCCGCGACATGAACCTGAAAGAATTCCCGACCGACTCCCTCGCGATCATCCTCAACGAATCAGCCGTAAAAGCCATGAACCTGAAACATCCCGTGGGCGCCATTATTAAAGACAACGATATGAGCTGGCATGTAGTGGGCGTCATCAAGGATTTTGTACTGAACTCTCCCTTCGAATACCTCGAGCCCATGGTGATCGAAGGCAGCAAGGGCTGGTTTAATGTGATGCATATCCGGCTGAATCCCGACAGATCCAATACAGCCAACCTGCAGAAAGCGGAAACCATCTTCAAAAAATATAACCCCGCATTTCCGTTCGAATATCATTTCATCGACCTGGAGTATGCAAAGAAATTCGACGACACGCAGCGCACCTCTACCCTGTCGGGTTTATTTGCCGGACTTACGATTTTTATTTCCTGCCTGGGACTTTTTGGCCTTGCCGCTTTTATGGCCGGAAACCGCATCCG
>CAZZYD010000132.1:0-9996 GCA_964658175.1 uncultured Puia sp.
GACAACAGCGACCGTACCTATGTCGGAAATCCAAATCCAAAATTCACAGCGGGGTTGAATCTGGGCGTTTCCTACATGAATTTCGACATCTCCACCTTCCTCTATGCATCTGTAGGAAATGATATCCTGAACAACGTTCGTTCATCGACTGATTTTCCACAGCAGTTTAACAATGCGATGAGCCGCAACGTAGCGCTGCATTCAGCCACCCTGGTGAACTCGGCCGGACAGCCGACGAATATCCTGGATCCAACGGCACAGGTGGCCGATCCGAACTCAAAAATTCCCCTGTTGGAACGCAACGCCAATTTCAGCAATGCGACGGTATTCAATTCCTATATCATTGAAAAAGGATCTTATCTCCGCATGAAGAGCCTGGTGATCGGTTACACGATTCCCACCGCTTCGCTGAGTAAATACCGGATTGACCGCTGCAGGATTTATGTGCAGGGCGCCAATCTTTTCACCAGTACGAAATATTCAGGCATTGACCCGGAAGTCGGCGGTACCAACGTACAGTTTGGAATTGATGGTGGCGGATATCCGAACAACCAGAAAAATTTCAACGTAGGCGTTAACCTGACATTTCATTAATCAATACCTCATTTAAAATTATAGTATGAAAAATGTAACATTCAAATGGATAACGGCGGGCAGCCTGTTGGCGCTGCTCATCACCGTGATTTCCTGTAATAAAAACTTAAACAAAGTACCCCAGGGTTCCCTGGGTCTTGATGTGGTGGCTACGCACACAGGTGTAAACGGACTCCTCATCGGCGCCTATGCCGTACTGGATGGAGAAAATGTGCCGGGTGCGGGTAATGCTTATGGCAGCGCAGGTTCCAACTGGGTGTACGGAAGTGTCGCGGCCGATGATTCTTACAAGGGATCAACGCCGACGGATCAGCCCAATGCCACGGAAATCGAATCCTGGTCTATTTCCCAGGCCAATACGGCGGTTGCTTACCTGAATGAAAAGTGGACTATTCTTTTCAACGGCATCCAGCGCGCCAACGACGTGTTGCGCACCATGCGGCTGGCTACGGATATTTCACCTGCCGATACCGCAGAAATCAGCGGCGAAGCAAGATTTCTCCGGGCCTTTTATCATTTCGAAGGACGGAAAGTGTTCAATAAATTTCCGTATGCCGACGAATCGATTTCGTTTGTGAACAATAACCTGAATGTTCCGAACAATATTGAAATCTGGCCGCTCATCGACAATGACCTGAAATATGCCATCGCAAATCTTCCCGAAGTACAGCCGAATATCGGTCGTATCAATAAATGGGGCGCTATGGCTTACCTCGCCAAAGCATATATGTTTCAGCATTTTTATGACAGCGCCAAGGTGCTGCTTGACCAGATCATTGCCAATGGCGTTACTGCCGGTGGCATTAAATACGGTCTTGTAAATTTTGAAAGCAATTTCAATGCACCGCAGAAGAACGGAGCAGAATCGGTGTTTGCCTGCCAGAGTTCTGTCAATGACGGATCTTCTACTGCCAATGACGGTGGTAACGGGAACATGGGCGATGTACTGAATTTCCCGAATGGTACCGGTGCGCCGGGCGGTTGTTGCGGATTCAACAACCCTTCCTGGAATCTGGCCAATGCCTATAAGACCGATGCCAACGGATTGCCGCTGCTGGATACCTGGAATGATGGAACCGTCGTGAGTGACTCGGCCAACCTGTATACAGGAACCCTTGATCCGCGCATTGACTGGACAATGAGCCGTCCCAGCATTCCTTTCCTCGACTGGGGTCCTGGCAAACTTGACTGGATTCGCGATATCTCCAGCAATGGACATTTCAATCCAAAGAAAAATGCGTACGCGCTGAGTCAGCAGGGAACCTATTCTTCCACTGCCACGGTTTTCTGGGGTGCCACGCAGGTGACAGCCCTCAACATAAACCTCATGCGTTTTGCGGATGTGATTCTGTGGGCTGCGGAATGCGAGGTGGAAGTGGGAAGTCTGGACCAGGCAGAAATTTATGTCAATATGATCCGCGCCCGCGCCGCGCTTCCAAGCGGCTGGGTGTACAAGAATTCCGGGTACAATGCAGCCCAGGGGGTTTACACTGCCCAGACTACACCGGCTGACAATTATAAAATCAATCCTTATCCCGCAGGTGCTTTTGCCGGTGGTGGACAGGACTACGCACGCAAGGCCGTTCGTTTTGAAAGAAGACTTGAACTTGCGATGGAAGGCAACCGTTTCTTCGACTTACAAAGATGGGACAATGGCACCGGCTATATGGCCGATATCCTGAACCAGTATGTAAGCGTTGAAAAAACGAGACTGTCATTTTATTATATCGTCAATGGTGCCGTATTTACCAAGGGCATCAACGAATATTTTGCCATTCCACAGGTACAGATCGATGCTGAAAATGCAACGGGTACCATCAATCTTACACAAAATCCTGGTTATAATTAACCGGGGAATGAATCTTTGGTTTAAGCACTAAGGTTTACGGGCGGGGATTCTTCTCCGCCCTCTTTTTTTGCCCTACCCTCAGAATCCCTTCAGTTTGCTATCTTTATTTTGATAAACTTCATCTATGAAGATTTTGATCGTGGAGGATGAGCGGCAGTTGTCAAAGAACATGGTACAGTATCTCGAAGGAGAAAATTACCGATGCGAAACGGCCACTGACTACAAAACTGCCCGCGAGAAAATCGAATCCTACGACTACGACTGCATTTTGCTGGATGTGAGTTTGCCGGACGGCAACGGACTTACCCTGTTGAAAGAAATGAAGAAAGACCACAAGACCGATGGAGTGATCATCATTTCTGCCAAGGATTCGATCAGCGACCGCATCGCCGGGTTAAACCTCGGCGCGGATGACTATCTCACCAAACCTTTTCACCTGTCTGAGCTGAATGCACGCGTATCTGCCATCATCCGCAGGAGACGTTTCGGCGGCCAGAATATCCTCGTGCTGAATGAAATCACCATCGACCTGGGCGCCAAAACCGTTTATATCGGCGGCAAGCCCGTCGATCTCACCCGGAAAGAATATGAACTGCTCCTGTACCTCGCATCCAATAAAAACCGGGTCATTTCCAAACACGCCATCGCCGAACACCTGTCCGGATCGGATGCCGAGATCTTCGACAACTACGATTTTATCTACACGCACATAAAAAATCTCAAGCGGAAACTGCAGTCCGCGGGCAGCAACGATTCAATCAGATCGCTGTATGGTATGGGTTATAAGCTGGAAGTGTAATGAAATTACTCACGAAGACCATACGTTCCTACCTCATCTATTCATTTGTTGTATTGCTGGTGACGATTCCCGTTTTTTATCTCGTCGTGCAGTATGTGCTGATGGATTCCGTGGACAAATCCCTTCGCCTTCACCTCGCCGATCTGCGGGGCAGTCTTTCCGCCGTTCATTCCAAAGAAGAACTCCTGCTCTGGGCCAGGCTTGACAAGGATATCCGGTTAACGCCGGCCAGCAGAGACTGCCGGGATAGTCTCTATACCAATTTTCTCGTGAGGGATACTTCAGATCCCGATCCAAATCCCTATCGCCAGTTGTCGTCCTGCATCTCAATCGCCGGCGAACGATACCAGGTGGTGATCAGCACGTCCATGGTGGAGAGTGAGGACCTGCTGGGCAGTATTGTCGTAGTGGTGGCCCTGTTGCTGATCCTGTTGCTGGCCGGTATGGTATGGATCAACCGGCGCGTGTCCAAGCGCCTCTGGACGCCTTTTTACGATAGCATCCGGGAAATGCAGGGATATGAATTGACCAAACAGCCGCCTGCCCTGAACACTGACACCGGCACGCAGGAATTCAATGATCTGAATAAAAGTCTGGGCAACCTGTTGCGCCGGATGGAAGACAGTTTCATCGCCCAGAAAGAATTTACAGAAAATGCGGCCCACGAGGTGCAGACACCGCTCGCGATTTTCCAGGGACAACTGGAATTGCTGATGCAGACAAAACCGCTGACGGAAGAACAGGCGATGCTGCTGGCATCCATGCAGGAAACCAACCAGCGGATATCCCGGCTCAACCGCTCCCTGCTGCTGCTCACCAAGATAGAGAACGACGAGTATGAACGCAATGAAGCCGTAGACGTTGCGCAAATGCTGAAGCAGTTTACGGCCTCTTATCTTTTCCAGGCGGAAAAGAAAAATCTCCGCTTCGTGGAGACTTATGATGATCCTCTGCATATAAAAGCAAATCCTTCTTTACTGGAAATCCTGATCAGCAACCTGGTGTCCAATGCCGTGCGCTACAGCCAGCCCGGAGGGGAGATCAGGATCAGTACCCGCGACGGTAAATTGATGATCCGCAACGGAGGAGACAGCGCTTCGCTGGATACAGAGAACCTGTTCGGACGGTTCCGGAAGCAGTCGGCGAACCAGGAAGGGTTCGGACTCGGACTTGCCATCGTTTCGCGCATCTGTAAAATGCATGGCTACCGGATCAGTTATGATTTTTCCGACCATCACCATTTGTTCAGCATACATTTTCTGCCGTCCCATGAAATCTAATCTTATCGTCGTTTTGCTACTCTGCGCCTGCACATCTGCAGAGGGTCAGTACAAGGCAGATACATCCCATCCCCCTTTATCATTTGATCAGCACCTGCTGGATCCCGTGCAGGATCACCCTGCAAGAAAAACATACTGGAACTGGGTGGTGCCGGGGTCGATGATTTTATATGGATTCGTATGCCTGCATGTTGATCCGATCACCGACTGGAACGAAGAAGTCAAGGATGAAATCTGGACGGAAGATCCGCATAAGCTGAACCATATGGATAACTACCTCCAGTTTGCACCCGCACTGGCAGTGTACGGTCTCAATCTCGCAGGGGTGCGCGGCGAACATAATTTGCTGGACCGTACCATGATCTACACATTGTCGAATATCATCGTCGGGGCGACCGTGTTCTCCCTGAAAAATATTACCCATATTGAAAGACCGGACGGTTCGGGCGACAATTCATTTCCTTCGGGACATACGGCCGAAGCCTTTGCGTCCGCCGAATTTTTACGCCTGGAATATAAGAACGTCTCTCCCTGGTATGGTGTAGGCGGATACCTGGTGGCAAGTTCCGTGGCATACCTGCGCCTCTATAACAACAAGCACTGGCTCAATGATGTGGTTGCAGGCGCAGGGTTTGGAATTGCTTCCACGCGCGTTTCTTACTGGCTTTATCCCCGGATCAAAAAAATATTCGCCGGAAAACACGAGCATCAGTCAATGCTGTTGCCCTTTTACCAGAACCATGCCGCCGGACTTTCCTATGTCCACGTATTTTGAGTTGCCGGATCCCTCAGATTTCACTCAGTATTTGATCGTAGATTTTGGTTAATTGATCCCTGGATGAAAAAAAGATGCTGGATTCTGTTGTTAGTTTTTTCCGCTTCCGCGCAGGCCCAGGATCTTGGTTTTTACCTGAGTCATGCCAGGGAAAACAGTCCGCTGATCCGGGATTTTCACAACCAGGCTGACATGAGCGATGCGGACAGTGCGCTGATCCGGGCCTCGTATAAGATACAGGTAAATGCGGTCAGCAACGATTTCTATGCGCCCACGACGCATGGGTTTGGCTACGACAATATCATTACGAACGGCGGTCAGTTGTCGGCAGAAGTGCAGGCGGTGAAGACGTTTGTCTCGAATAAGAATCTGACCAGCCAGTATGAAGCGATCCGCATCCAGCGTCAGACCCTGGGCAACAACCAGCGGCTGGTGGAAAAAGATCTTCAGAAAACCATCACAGCACAGTATATCATCGTATACGGTGACCTGGAAACGCTCAGGTTCAACCGCCAGGTCATGAACCTCTATGAGGAAGAAGAGAAAATCCTGAAACGATTAACCCAGGCGAATATTTACCGGCAATCGGATTACCTCACGTTTTATGTTTCCCTGCAACAGCAGGCGATGGTAGTGCGGCAGTCCTCCATCCAGTTCAGCAACGACGCCGGGATGCTGAATTACCTGGCGGGAATTGTGGACACAAACCAGGTGGAGCTGGCAGCGCCGGATCTGCAGCCTGCCCAGGCCACGGACCTGGGATCCTCGTCTCTGTACCGTCAGTACAGCCTCGACAGCATCCGTTTATTGAATCAGCAACTGGCCATCAGTTATTCATACAAACCCAAACTCGGTATGTACGCCGATGCAGGGTATAATTCCTCCCTGATGTTGGATGCCTATAAGAATTTCGGGGCCAGCGCCGGTTTGAATTTTATTGTTCCCATCTACGATGGCCGGCAACGCCAGCTGAAAATACAGAAGCTGGCGATTGCCGAAAGAACGCGGCAGGAATACCGGCAGTCCTTCATTCGGCAGTACAGTCAGCAGGTGCTGCAGCTGATGAAGCAGTTAAAGGAGACCGAATCGCTGATGGATGACATCGGTCATCAGATCAAATATTCAAATACGCTGGTGGAAGTAAATAAAAAGTTGTTGTCAACCGGGGAAGTGCGGATCACCGACCTGATCCTCGCGATCAATGCATACCTGACCGCAAAAAATCTCCTCAACCAGAACTATGTCGGACGAATGCAGATTATCAACCAGATGAATTATTGGCAAAGTATATGACAAGATTCCCTGCCATCATACTGTTTGCGTTTTTATGGTCTGCCTGTCAGCAAGCGGCAGACCAGAATGCCGAACCTGAAAAGGAAGTCGCGGTAACGCCGGTGCGCGTCACACATATTTCCACGGGCATACTTTCCGATTCGCTCGAGCTGACCGCCGTGGCGGCATATCTGCAAAACAGTTTTCTGAAATCGACCGTTGCCGGTTATGTGAGATCAGTCCAGGTAAAACCGGGCGACTATGTAGCCAGTGGGAAGGCGCTGTTCACCATCCAAACCAAGGAATCCGCAGTGATCGGTAAAACCATCGATGACCTCGATTCGGGTTTTCATTTTTCGGGTTTGATTTCGATCCGCGCGGGAGGACATGGTTTTGTGAGCCAGCTCAACCACCAGCCGGGAGACTATGTACAGGATGGAGAGCAGCTGGCGGTGATCAGCGACCGCAACAGTTTTGTTTTTTTACTGAACATGCCCTATGAATACCGGGAGGTTGTGCTCAACAGCCGGGGCATCTACCTCACGCTCCCCGATGGCACGCGGCTTACGGGAACCCTGGGTACGATGTTTCCTACGGTCGATTCCGTTACGCAAACGCAAACGGTGGTGATCCGGGTCCAGTCTTCGCGAACGATACCACAAAACCTGATCGCCCGCGTGCATATCCTCCGCAATGAAAAAGCCGGAGCCCAGATGCTGCCGCGTGCCGCGGTGCTGAGTGATGAGGCGCAATCGGCATTCTGGGTCATGAAAATGATTGATTCCAATACGGCGGTGCGCGTACCGGTCATCCGCGGACTTGAATTGCCGGACAAAATAGAAATCGTATCACCCGTTTTTACTGCGCGAGACCGGATCATCGTATCAGGTAATTACGGACTGGCCGATTCGTCAAAAGTGCACGTGGAATAAATCTTGCGGATGAAAAAGTATTTTGTCACATATAAAAATCCGATTGCTGCCACCCTGTTCCTGCTATTGCTTTCCGGTATTTTTATCTACGGCCAGCTGAAGACCAGCCTGTTTCCCGAAATCAGTTTTCCAAAAATCAAAGTGATTGCCGATGCAGGACTGCAGCCAGTGGATAGGATGATGGCTACAGTCACCAAGCCATTGGAAAACGCCATCCGCCAGGTGCCCGATTTGGTAACGCTGCAGAGCACTACGAGCCGCGGCAGCTGTGAATTCTCCGCCTACATCAACTGGCATGCGGACGTTGACCTGGCGAGACAGCGCATCGAATCCCGGATCGCGCAGATCACCAATACGCTGCCACCGGGTGTGCAGGTGACCGTGGAGAAAATGAATCCTTCCATTCTTCCGGTGATGGGGTATTCGCTCGAAAGCAGCGGCCCGTTTTCGCCGATCGATGCGCGGATGCTGGCACTCTATACCATCAAACCTTTTCTCTCACAGGTCCCTGGCGTAGCAGAGATCCGGATCGCCGGTGGCAAACAAAAAGAATACTGGATCCGGTTGAACCGATCCCGCATGAGTGCCCTGGGGATCACGCCGGACATGATCAGTAACGCGCTCGCACAAACGAATTTTATCCGGTCGAACGGTTATCTCGCAGACTACCATTTGCTGTACCTGACCGTCACCGATGCCAGCGTACGAAACATCGCGCAACTGGAATCTGTCGTGATCAACAACAATTCCCGGCGTGTGGTGCGGCTCGCCGATGTGGCACAGGTCGCCGTGCAGGAAGCGGTGGAATATGCGCGTCTGAATGCAAACGGGAAAGAGTCTATTCAGGTCACCGTGATCCGGCAACCCAATGCCAACCTGATCGACGTCACCAACGCGATGAAGAAACAGGTACAGATGCTCGGAAAATTGTTGCCCTCCGGCCTGCACCTGCGACCTTATTATATCCAGGGTGATTTCGTGGACGCGGCCGTTACATCCGTGACAGACAGCGTATGGGTGGGATTGCTGCTGGCCATCGCGGTATCGGTGATCTTTTTACGTTCGCTCAAAGCGAGCGCCGTGATCCTTTTCACCATTCCGGTTACCCTTGGTCTTACACTGCTCGGCATCTACTTTCTTGGATACACGTTGAATATTATGACGCTTGGCGCCATTGCCGCCGCCATTGGTCTGATCATCGACGACGCCATCGTGGTGGTGGAACAGATTCAGCGACTGCAGGAAGAGCAACCGGATATACCGGCGGGACCTCGCGTGCAGCGCGCCATCCGCTATCTCTTCCCGGCCATGGTGGGTTCTTCCCTCAGCACCATCGTTATCTTTATTCCTTTCGAGTGGATGAGCGGGGTGGCGGGCGCTTACTTTTCGATCCTGACCAATACGATGATCCTGACATTGCTGGCTTCATTTTTTGTTACCTGGATCGGATTGCCCGTGATCTATCTGTTGTTCAGCAGGAGCAAGCCATCCGGTAAAATCAAACAAATAAAAGCACATGACCCGCGTCAGCAACGATGGATCGGCCGGCTCATCCACCAGCCCTGGCTGAGTGTGTTGCTGGTGGCGGCGATGATTGTTTCGACCGCGATCGTGTTTCCGAAACTGGAAACAGGCTTTCTGCCCGAAATGGATGAAGGCAGTATCGTACTGGATTATAGTTCACCACCGGGTACTTCTGTGGTTGAAACAGACCGGATATTAAAAGAAGTGGAAAAGCTGATCCTGAAAGTACCCGAAGTCACAGGCTATTCAAGAAGGACAGGTACGCAACTCGGGTTTTTTATTACGGAGCCGAACAGGGGGGATTATGTTATCCAGCTGTCCCCGAAACGCAGCCGGTCTACGGAAGAGGTGATGGCCGACCTGCGGCAGCAGATAGAAAGCAGTCAGCCTTTACTGCGTATTGACCTTGGCCAGGTGATCACCGACATGCTGGGGGATCTGATGACGTCGGTACAGCCCATCTCAATAAAAATATTCGGAAATGACCCCCATCAGCTGGAAGCGCTCGCTGTCCGCGCCGCGGCCGTCATTCAGCAGATCAAGGGGACGGCAGACGTGTTCGACGGAATCGTTGTCGCAGGTCCCAGCGTTGAGGTGACACCGTTATACGACCGGTTGTCCGCCGTTGGGGTCACCCCGGCTTCCCTGCAATACCAGTTGCAGAACGCCCTGGAAGGAAATATCGTCGGAAATATTTTTGACAGGGACCAGGTGACGCCCATCCGACTGATCGACAGTGCCGGACGAAATCTCTCCGTGGATGATATCGGAAAGTTGCAGGTGTTTCTTCCTTCGGGCAAACTAAAACCCATCGGCGAGCTGGCCACCGTGTCGGTCAGCACGGGAGACGCAGAACAGAAACGGGAAAACCTGCAGGCGATGGGAGAGGTAACTGCCCGGTTGGACAACCGCGACCTGGGCAGTGTGATGAAGGATATCCGTCAGGCGATGGCGGAAAAAATTGCTCTTCC
>CAZZYD010000133.1:0-9971 GCA_964658175.1 uncultured Puia sp.
AATGAGCAGGAGCGCCTGAAAGCGCTGAGAGCCTACGAAGTACTGGACAGCATGCCTGAGAAGGATTATGACGACATCACCCGGCTTGCGTCGGAAATTTGTCAGACATCCATTTCCCTGATCACCCTGGTGGATTCCGAGCGGCAATGGTTTAAATCCAAACGGGGACTGGACGTGGCGCAAACAGAAAGGGAATATGCATTTTGTGCGCATGCCATCAATGCACCGCGGGAAATCCTGATCGTACCGGATTCCAGAAAGGATGCGCGTTTTGCCGGCAATCCCCTGGTCACCGGTGACCCGCATGTAATTTTTTATACCGGCGTGCCGCTGCTGAGTTCCACAGGTCACGCCCTCGGCACGCTGTGTGTGATCGATCAGAAACCCAGGAACCTTTCCGAATCGCAGCTGTCGGCCCTCACGGCGCTCGCCAATCAGGTCGTCCAACTGCTTGAACTCAGAAAGACCAACCGGGAACTTGAAAAATTGCGCACTGACCTGGAGCTGCGGAATAAAGACCTTGAACAGTTTGCCTACGTGGTTTCACACGATATCAAATCGCCGCTCTCGAGCATCGTGCTGACGGGTGAAATGCTGCGGGAGAGTTTTGGTGATGACATTGATGAGGGCAATGAGCAGTTGCTCAAAGTGCTGAACCGGGCATCTTACAAAATCAAAAATCTGGTGGATGGTATCCTTACCTATTACCGCGGTGAACAGGCGTTAAGCGAGCAGCGGGAAATCGTGCGTATGCCTGAATTCCTGGCGTCGATCATCGAACATTTGAAAACAGGTCCCGGCTGTACCATTGACTATCCGACAGAAGAAATTGAGATATTTACCAACCGGACCAGCCTGGAACAGATCCTGGTGAACCTTTTGCAAAATGCCATTAAATACAACGACAAGGAAAAGATAGAGATCCGGATCGGCCTTCGGATAGACAAGACGCAGTACCATTTCAGGATCGAAGACAACGGGATGGGGATCGCGGATGCCGACCAGGAGAAAATCTTTAAAATCTTCACCACCCTTGGGCAAAAGGACCGGTCAGGGAATACGGGAACCGGCATTGGGTTATCTACCGTAAAAAAACTGATCGAACGGCAGGGGGGAACCATCCTTGTGCGTTCCCGTTTGCACGAGGGAACGGTGTTCGAATTCTCTTTACCCTATGAAATGGCATAATTGGGAGCTGATGATCCGGCTTCGCAAATTTTTCAAGGTGGTTATTTCTTCGCTGTCAGGTCCATCTCGCATTTCATAAAAACCACTTCTTCATAAAAAAGACGGCCGCTGATTTTTACCTGTGTTTCATTCTGCCTGCAAAGGATATCGGCAAAGATCACCGGATGGCGGCGCGGGTCGATCATCGTCAGAAATTTAAGCTGCGCGGCCCGCCGGATCTGCAGCGGCCGGGATTCATTTTTTTCTACCAGCTCCTTGATCATCTGCATCATGCAAACACCGGGCACGACGGGATGCCGGGGAAAATGTCCCTCGAAGATGGGATGTGCTTCCTGAAGGGAAAGGGAGGCCTGTATGCGTTCGCCGTTTTTTACGAGCGAATCGATGGTATAAAAGTCGTCTTCGAGCATCAGGGGTTCAGTTTCCGAAGCAAAATAGTGAAATTAAAATTGAGATGGCGGATGGAAATCGAGTCCGGCGCTTCCGCAGGCGATCCGGTGAGCACCGCTTCCATCACGGGTTTCCTGGCAGATGCGCGTTGCATGCGCAGCATCCGTCGGCAGGCGGTATCCGTAATATAGTAATTGACGCCTTTGGCTTGCGGATACGCATGATAATCCAGGCCATCGCCGCGCAACGTATAGGCTTTTCCGGCTTCGGTATTTTTGAAGAGGATGAGTTCGAAATCTTTGCGAAGGGTAGTCAGCACCGCATGCTTATCCATCTGGGGAATGATATGATATACCGTAAAGCCGGTGTCGGCGCCAAAACCGAAATCAAAAAAGCTGAATCCTGTTTCGCTGCTGAATACGATCCGCGTGCTGCTGTCGGGCATTTTCTTGATGAGGAGCAGGCCGCTCAGTTTCTTCCCCACGACCTCGATGGCTGTTTTATACAGCGTGCGACGGTAGGCAGGCCGGAAATTTTCCACACAGGCCGTATCCGCCGGCAACCGCCGCAAATGGCGATAGCTGGAAGCGCAGTGCGGGAAGAGGGCAACCGCATTAAGAAGCAGCAAATATGGTATCAGGGATCGGCGCATTCAATTCTTTATTGGTGAACCGGATAATCGTATTGTCACCGGAAGATTCCTGCATATCGATCGAAGCGGCGGAATAATTTTTTTTATCGATCTGGATATTGATGGTCCGGAATAGCGCTTTCAGGTTTTTCGCGACCGGCGATAATTCGATCAGGTAGTAATTGTTCCCTTCAAAGATCCGTGTGCTGAAATCGGGGTTCGACAGGGAACTTCCTTTTACGCAGTCGATGATGATCCGGTTGATCTGCTGAAATATTTTTCCCGAGCCGGCGCTGAGTTTATTTTCTTTTTGTCCGTCACGGATAAAAATCCGGCCATTGTCAAGGATCATCAGGTAGCTGAACGGCTGGGTGTATTCCATCCGCACCCGGTTTTCTTTTTTGAACCAGAATTTTCCGTGCGAAACAATCTTGTCAGACAACATGCTCAGTGTCTTTTCCTGCGTGAAATCGCTTTTGATACTGTTGGTATTTTGCGCTGCGGCGCTGAACTGCTGACGAAAGGCTGTCGTATTCAGCAGCAGGTTGTATCCGGGATACTGCGCCTGCAAGGCAGCGCAAAAAAAACAAAAACAAAGCGTCCACCCGATCATTCTACGCATACGGTTTCAATTTACACATTTTGTCAAGCCGCACAATGGCATATCCCTGCAACCGCACCGCGTCAAGGAATTTTCCCAGCATTTGCCTGGTCGCGTCGCTGGTATCGTGAAACAGGAATATCTTCCCCGGCGCGAGCGCCGCCATCATCCGTTGAAATAATTTTTCGGGTTCTTTGGTGACCGTATCCATGGACCGGACAGACCAGCCGACGGACTGATAATTTCCGAGCCGCACCGCCCGCGCCACCGCGGGATTGGTAACTCCATAGGGGGGTCGAAAAAGAAGTGGTTTTTTTTCAATCGCCTGCAGGGTCGCCGCATCCATGCTTTGCAGGTCGGCCAGCATTTTTCTGGCCGGCAGCAGGTCGAAAAAAAATCCATGCGATCCGCTGTGGTTGCCGACCAGATGTCCCTCAAGGATCATCCGCCGCAGGATTTCTTCCTGCCCGACTATATTTTTTCCGATACAGAAAAATGCCGCCGGTGCCGCATGCGCGGCCAGGATGTCCAGCAGCTCAATCGTGGATGCACCAGCCGGGCCATCGTCGAAACTGATCGCGATCTGTTTGACAGACGGATCGCCCCGCAATACCGACCGGATAAAGAAATTCGCCTGGATAAAATAGGCGCCGCAAAAAAGCACCAGCAGGTAGATCACCAGCAGCGCTCCGAAAACGACCGGCGGCACGGCGTAATGTCTCGACGCCAGCAGCAACAAAGCCGCTGCCAGGATAAAAAACATATTGGTGACGATCGCCTTCAGCATGTGGACAGCAGTATAAGCGAATGATGTATCATTTGCTGGTGATTATAGATGAGTATTTTACGGGGCGCTGCAGGACCACCCGGTGATCCGCCAAACCAATCCGGTATTTTTTTTTGACGGAGGATCTCTGTCGCCAGCCAGCAGGCGAAGGCATTGGCGGTGGGATATTCACCCGAGAGGTGTTTATATTTTATGCCGGATGTGTCCGGAAAAATATCCTTGCGAACCGTATGAAAGATGGCGTCGTTGCGGGTGTCGCCATTGTCGCCGGTGATCAGCAGGTCAATGTTTTCGACGCACAATTCCTGCCGCGACAAAAAATGGCGGATACGCGTGATGGTCTCCGCTTCGTCCGCAGGTTTATAGAAAGTTTCCAGCGCATCGATGCTGGCGATATTTTTTTCTGACAGTTCATCGGTGAGCAGAAAAAAAGCTGCGCCTTCGCCGTGCAGGGTGCCTTTGGTATTTTTTGTGAACAGTTGAAGGCTCGATCCGGAATCTTTTTTATATAAACCGAAGCGGGCCAGGATCGCGTGACTGTCTTTCGTGATTTCGTCGATGCCGCCTGCCAGTAGTTTCGCGCCCGGTTGATCTTTTAGCAGGAGCATCGCATCCAGCAGGGCGTGTTCAAAAGAAAATCCGCGGTGGACGATGGTATTATTATATGCATGACACTGCAGCAGGAGCGCAATCTGCGCGCCCACCGTATTGTGGGTGGATTGGATGAAGGCCGTGGGTGGCAGCAGTTCTTCTTTGTATTCTGTGAGTCGGCGCAGAAAAACGGCGGTGTCTTCCAGACAGCCATACGCAGTGCCGGTGATAATGCCATCCGGCATGGTTGTATCCGCCTGTCGCAGGCAGGACAATGCCGCGGCAGTGCCCATTTTCAGTATGCGGCTCATCCGCCTGATTTGTTTTACATCTACAAACGCGCTGTAGTCCGGCTCGATGCAGGCCAGCTGATCTCCCGAATAATCGGTCGCGCCCGACGCAAAAGCGGCATCCTGCAGCGATGGCTGCGGAGAGACGGCTGCGGTGGATCGGATATACGCCTTCATGGTGATTGGTTAGGATGCCGAAAAAATCAGGGATGAACAGTTGCCGCCAAAACCGAAAGAATTGGACAGCACATGTTTGAGTGACTGACCTGTCAGCAACCTTCTTTCAGGAATAAAAGGTAATTCTTTCATGGGTGTTTCCAGGCGGAGGTTTGGAAATATCAATCCCTCCCGGATCGCCAGTATGGAAAAAACGGCTTCGATGCCACCGCAGCCACCGAGCGTATGTCCCGTAAACGATTTGGTGGAACTCATGTGCGGAAATGCCGGATCAAACAGGGTGCTGATGGCGGTGCCCTCGGCAATATCGTTGTTTTGTGTTCCGGTGCCGTGCAGGTTGATATAGTCAATGTCGGCGGCGGTAAGTCCGGCGGACGCCAGCGCACCCCTCATGGCCAGCAGGGATCCGGTGCCCTGGGGAGAAGATGCCGTCTGATGAAAGGCATCATTGGCATTGCAGTAACCGGACAGTCGGCCATAGGGCGCTTTGTTCAGCAGCGTCAGCACGCGTTCGCTCACCAGGACAACATATCCAGCCCCTTCCCCGAGATTGAGACCATGACGGTTTTCATCGAAGGGCCGGGATAGTTCCTTGTCCAGGATCATGAGCGTGTTGAATCCGTTGAGGGTGAATTTTGTAAGCGCATCGGCACCACCAGCCACCACGATATCCAGCAGGTTGTGTTCAATCATCCGGGCGCCGCTGAAAATGGCATTGGCGGAAGATGAGCAGGCCGTGCTGATGGTGCTGATAAAATCTTTTATGCCGAGCAGATCGGCCACGAGTTCGGTGATGCTGCCGCATTCGTGAAACTGCACTTTTTTTAATTGGCCGGCAGCCGGGTCCTGCATAAAACCGGCAAAAAAATCTTCGGTGGTATCCATGCCACCGACCGAATTGGCGGAGATAAATCCCGTGCGCAAACCGCGCAGCTCCGGCAGTCCCGCATCGGTCATCGCTTCGCGCGCCGCCTGGGCACTGAGCAGCGCCGTCCGGGGTATATCCGGCGACAAACCCGAAAGCCGCGCCAGCGTTTGGTTGTCTGCTTTGACTTCTGCTACCGGAATTTTATTCCGATGGATCGTATCCAGCCATCGGATCGGGCCCATACCGGCTGTTCCGGTAAGGAGGGATGCAAGGCAGGATGGAACATCCAGGCCGATGGCCGTGATCGCACCGATGCCAGCCACATATACAGGCGGTCTCATGAATTAATTTTCCCGGGCTGGTGAGCGCGGATATAGTCCGCCATCGTTTTTACGGAATAAAAAACGGTCGGACCGTCGTCGGCGGAGGAGAGTTTGATATTGTAATCCTGCTGCAGCAAAACAATCAGCTCGAGGGCGTCGATCGAATCCAGGCCGATCCCTTCAATGAACAACGGTTGTTCGTCGCCGATATCCGCCGGCTTGAGGTCTTTTAGATTCAGTCGCACGATGATCTGTTCCTTCAGCGATTCAATGAGTTTGTCCATGGTCAGTTGTATACAGAGAAATGAGTTGTTCTTTAGTGAATGGCCTTCCTGTGTCCGGTGTATTTTTTTCCACCAGGAACAGAAATGCATGATAGGATTCTTCCATCAGCTCCAGCCAGCCGCCCACGCAGGCCTGCACCAGGCCCTGATCAAAAAGTCCGGAAATATATTGCTCCATAAAAGTAGCATCGAAGGCCTTAAATACAAAAAATGCATTTTCCCCTGTCAGTTTATGCCGAATGGCGATTTCCCCGATCACAATATTGGGCAGGGTGTACACGAACAGGGAAGGACTTGCGCCGCCCGCAATGCTGTTGAAGTATTTCCTGTCGGTGTCCAGGCTCGCACTCGCATTGCTGAGGACGATGCCCACCTGATCGAGCGGATATCGCTGCGTAACCGGGCGTTCTTTCAGCAGCAGTTCCGATGCCAGCCATCCGAGCTTGCTCAGGTGATCCATTTTGTGAAACTTCGAATAGGCCGGCTGCAGATGCTGATATACTGCGTCGAGCCATTCGCTGACCGTTCCGCCGGTCTGCTGAAAGCGGATGTCCCCGTTTACCGACAGGGTATTTTCAGCGAGGCGGCAATAAGCGGTGATGGTTCTTTCAGATTGCAAACACGGGATTGAACAATGAACTAGACGGATTTCGCGGCCAGGCTGTCGCGGTAATTGATCATGGATGCCAGCCGGTGCAATCCTGTCTTATGATTTTTTACATATGGATTGCTGAGGTCCCAGACATATCCGGCAAGCACCGAACATATCTGGCTTTTGATGACATCGTCCTGCTGGTCGGCAAAGAAAATCGTATCGAGGGTTCCTTCATACCAGGCCATCACATAAGATCGGAACGTATCCACGCCCTGCATCATGGGTTTCATGTACTCGTTGTCCCAGTCAATCGAACGACCCTGTAGTTTTTCCACTACGAGGTTGCCGGCCATCTGGCTCGACACGGTCGCCAGCGTGACGCCGGAAGAAAACACGGGATCCAGGAACTCGGTAACGTTTCCGGTGAGAACGAATCCATCTCCATAGAAACGGTCGGTGGTACCTGACCAGGATTCCAGCACTTTTGGTTCGAATACAAATTCAGCATCGCCGAAGCGGTCCGAAAGATATTCTTCCGAAGCGATCAGGTTCCGCAGCTGTTCTTCCGGGGTGCCGCTGTACTGGCTGAAAAAAGCAGGATCACCTACAAAACCCAGTGAGGTGATGCCATTGGAAAATGGAATGATCCAGATCCACACGCCGGGTGTATGCACCACGATCGTGATGCGGTTCGGTTCGTCTGACAAAGCGCGCTTTGTATCGACCGTATGGGTAAAAAGCGCTTTGCGTGAAGGTAGGTTGGACGGTTTGTCCATATTGAACAGCCGGGGAATCACCCGTCCGTATCCGCTTCCGTCGATGATGAAGCGCGCCTTGATGTCGGTTTTATTTCCATTGACATCCTCGAAGGTGGTGACGGAATCCGATCCGTCGAAACGTATAGCCGTTACCGTGGATTCATAATGAACCGGCACGCCCATTTTTTCAACGGTGTCGGCCAGTGTCTTGTCGAATTCACCGCGGGGTACCTGCCAGGTCCAGCTCCAGCCCGAAGTAAACTGGTCGGCAAACATATAATCGCAGATTTTTCCGTTCTTGACGAATTTGGCGCCGAATTTTTCCTGGAAATGTTTTTCTTTGACGGCATCGAGGAAGCCGGCTTCTTCCAGCGCCTCCATACAGCGGGGGAGCAGGCTTTCGCCGATGACAAAGCGCGGGAATTTCATCTTCTCCACAATCTCCACTTTAAAACCGGCCTTATTTACGATCGAGGCGGCTACGGTTCCTGCGGGTCCGGCGCCGATCACCAGTACATCTGTGGTCTTGATTGCCATGCGGGATGCTTTTAGCGGTTTAAATTGTCGGTTCCTTTTTCATGCATTTCAACAGGGTATGACTCAGCCCGATCCGGTCGGTGCGCTCCGTCACGGTAAAACCGGCTTTTTCGATGCATTCGATAAAGACGGCCGAGTGATACATCTGGCTGTTGCCATTGGCCAGCGCTGTAAAGTAAACAGAAGTTTGCTGAAGGCAAAATGCGGCTGTTTCAAAACGCTGGTCATCCCAGAATGCTTCCAAAATTAGCACATACTGGTCTTTTTCCAGTGCGTCATAACATCTCTTTAGGATCGATATGATTTCAGCTTCGGAAAAGCAATCCAGGAACTGGCTCATCCAGATCACATCGAAGCCGGTTGGAAAGGGTTGCTTTTCATCGAGGATATTCACCGGATGAAAAAAGATCCGGTCTTCCAGTCCTGCTTCGGCCACGCGTTGACGCGCTACATTCAGCTGCCCCGGCAGATCCATGATCGTTACCTGTACATCGGGCGTATACCTGGCGCTGGCCATCGCCCATTTGCCGGTGTTGCCGCCGATGTCGAGTAGTTTTTTCACCGGTCGCTGCTTGTACACTTTTGGCAGCGTGAGTGGAAAAGCGATGTCCGAAAAAAAATGATCGAAGGCGAACCAGCTTTTCTGCACGCCGGCGGGCAGCGCGGACAGTCCTTCATAGATCGTATCCCAGTCCCCGAAAACTTTCAGTCCCTCGGGTTTTCCGTTTTGAATGCTTTTGTCCAGGGAGAACAAGCCCTGATAGCATACATCGTGTACGAAATTCATATTCACCTGGGTGAGCGGGTCGCTGTTGATAAAGGATCCGGTTTTCGTGATCTGATAGATTCCGTCATTGAAAATAACCAGGCCGATGCCGAGGCCTGATTCAAGGAGGATCCGCACGCCATAGTGCGGCAGACCGCATTTTTTTTCAATCGCGGCAAAATCAAGGCCGGCGCTTCCGCTTTCCGCCAGCGCCGCCAGGATCCCGCTATTCCGCAATACACGGGCAACCTGGAAAACCACCGGACCAAAAGCGATCCATTGTGCGATGCCCTTGGCCTCGAGTGCCGTTTTATCATCTTTCGTAAAAAAATCCATAGATGCCATTAATATATTTATCCTTTTCGCGGCGTTCCGTTTTTTTGCAGCACGATCGCGGCATTGCAGCCACCAAAGCCCGAGGCCGTTTTCAGACAACTGTTGAAATCTCCTTTCAGGTGTTCGCCCACCACGCGGAGGGGTTTGGTGGTTCCGGCTTCCTCATATCCCCGCGTGGCGAATACAATCCCTTCTTTCATGGAATGCATCGATACAATCGTTTCGATCACACCGGCTGCCCCCAGCGTATGTCCGTAATATCCTTTTAAACTATTGACCGGCAATTGCTCCATGCCGGTTAAGGTCACGGCATTGGCTTCCATATCATCATTGTACCGCGTGGCCGTTCCGTGTGCAGAAATAAAGCCGATGTCGCCGGCGGAAAGGCCGGACTGACGCATCGCCTGCGTGATGGCCTGCCCTAGTTCCGCGCCGGTTCTGGAAGGGCCTGAAATATGATTGGCGTCGTTGCTCACCGATCCGCCGCTGAGACGGATCGACTGGTTGTTGTCCGGGCCGGCAGAAAGGATCACGGTCCCGGCCCCTTCACCAAGACTGATGCCGTCGCGGCGGCTGTCGAAGGGCCGGCAGGGCAGGGCGCTGATCGCGTGAAAGGACTGAAATCCCGAAAGCACAAATTCGGTGATCAGGTCGGCACCGGTAACGGCCACCTGGTCGTACGCGCCGGACCGGATCAGGCGCAGGCCGGTAATGATGCCCAGCAAGCCGGAGATGCAGGCGTGCGATACGACCACCGGTTCGCTCACAAATCCCACGGCCCTGCCTATCCGGGCAGCGCTGGCTGCCAGCGAAAATTCGGCGTCGCCATACTTCATTCCGCCGGCGCTT
>CAZZYD010000134.1:0-9969 GCA_964658175.1 uncultured Puia sp.
ATTACAGCGGACAGTTATTTGATATGCGGCGCATCACGGAAGCCGCGCACCGCGCCGGCGCACTGGCAGGTTTTGATCTGGCACACGCTGTAGGCAATGTTCCCCTGCAATTGCACGACTGGGGAATTGATTTTGCCGCCTGGTGTTCTTATAAATACCTCAACAGCGGACCAGGCGCGGTAGGCGGCATCTTCGTTCATGAAAAACATGCCGCAGACCGCCAACGGCCCCGCCTCGGCGGATGGTGGGGAATCGATGAATCAACCCGGTTTTACATGGAGAAGGGATTTGTTCCGAAAGCGGATGCCGGTGGCTGGGCCCAGAGCACCACACCCGTGATGAACATGATCGGATTAAAATCCTCGCTGGATATTTTCTCGCACACTTCGATGGACGCGTTGCGCACCAAAAGCATCGCCCTTACCGCCTACCTGGAATTTTTAGTACGACAGCTGAAAACCCTTTCCTGCGAAATCATTACGCCGGAGCACCAAGACCAGCGGGGTGCGCAGCTTTCGCTTTTTTTTAAGGACCAGGGACCGGAAATTCACCGCCGGATGAATGAAGCGGGCATCGTGGTGGACTACCGGCAACCGGGCGTGATCCGCGTGGCGCCCGTCCCCTTATACAACAGCTTTGAAGACGTGTGGAAATTTTATGATATCCTCAGCAGGTTCTGACGCATTTCCTGCTGATATCCCGCCGCGACGGCAGCGGCTCTTTCAGCAAAATCTTCCCCTGCAGATGCATAGATGATGGCGCGACTGGCATTGACCAGCAGTCCACAGGCAGCATTCATGCCCTGCTCGGAAACTTCCTGCAGACTACCGCCCTGCGCGCCAACGCCGGGCACCAGATAAAAATGGTCGGGCGTGAATTTGCGGATGGAAGCCAGCCATTCAGGTCTCGTGGCGCCAATCACAAACATCAGGTTGTTAACAGAACCCCAGGCTGCTGCTTTGCGTATTACGGTTTCGTAGAGATATCCGTCGGCGTTTTTCTGCATTTCAAAATCTGCCGCACCGGCATTCGAGGTGAGCCCGAGCAGGATCGTCCATTTACCCGGATATTGCAGAAAGGGACGGATGCTGTCCTCACCCATATAGGGCGCCACGGTAACGGCATCAAAACCCATGGTTTCAAAAAAGGCCCGGGCATACTGGGCGGATGTATTGCCGATATCGCCGCGCTTGGCATCGGCGATTTTGAAATGCGTGGAGTCGATGTATTCGGCCGTCCGTTGCAGGGAATGCCAGCCGGCTGCACCGTTCGCTTCATAGAAAGCCGTATTCAGTTTATAACTTACACAGTAGGCCGAGGTCGCATCGATGATGCGCCGGTTAAATTCAAAAACGGGGTCCGGGAAAGAATGGAGAAAGGGCGGAATCAGCGAGAGATCCGTGTCCAGTCCCACACAGAGATAAGTCTTCTTTGTAAAGATCTGGTCAACAAGTTCCTTCCTGGTCATGCCTTCGTTTTATCCGAGCACGAGCTCCGATCGTTTTTCTGATGGAATGTCAGCATTGATCATCGCGATGCTGCGTACGGCCTGGCCCGCAAATTCATGAAACGCCATTTTTGCCGGCGAATCAATCCCCGCCATGACGGGTTCTCCGGCGTCGCCGCCTTCCCTGATTTCCTGTATCAACGGGATCTGCCCGAGAAAAGGGATATCATATTCTTCTGCAAGGCGTTTGCCGCCATCCTGTCCGAAAATAAAATATTTCTGCATCGTTCCTTCCGGAATAAAATAGCTCATGTTTTCCACCAGTCCGATGATCGGCGCTTTCAACTGAGCCTGACCAAACATGGCAATCGCTTTCTTGGCATCGGCCAGCGCCACATCCTGCGGCGTGGTCACCACGATCACCCCCGTTACAGGTACCGCCTGCATCAGCGTAAGGTGAATATCGCCCGTGCCCGGGGGCATATCGATCACGAGATAGTCGAGCTCTTCCCAGGCTACTTCAGAAACAAATTGTTTGATGGCACTGCTGGCCATGGGTCCACGCCAGACCACGGCATTTTTTTCGTCTACCAGCAGGCCGATACTCATCAGGAAGATACCATGTTTTTCCAGCGGTACGATCATCCCTTTTCCATTCACCTGTTTCATCATGGGACGTTCACCGCGAACGCCAAACATGATCGGGACGCTGGGCCCGTAAATATCTGCGTCCAGCAATCCTACCCTCGCGCCATCGGCCGCCAGCGCAAGCGCAAAATTGGAAGCGACCGTGCTCTTGCCCACGCCGCCTTTGCCGCTGACAACAGCAATGATATTTTTCACACCCGGCAATACCGTCGACGGATCTTTCCGGTTGGAATCGATGTTGGCAGTAAAATGAATTTGTACGACCGCAGCAGCGTCCACCCTCAATTGGATTGCCTGAACGCAGGCGTTCCGGATCACATCCTTCAGCGGACAGGCGGGCGTTGTTAGCACGACCGTAAAAGAAACGCGCTGGTCCTCGATGTGCACATCTTTTACCATATTCAGGGTCACCAGGTCCTTGCCAAGATCCGGTTCGATCACATGGCTCAACGCTTCCAGAACTTTTTCTACCGTCATGCGCAATAATTTGTTAAAAACCCTAATTTGCCCGCAAATTTAAAACATAGGCCGCGTACTTTGTTTACTATTTACGATTTATAAGGTTTAATTTTGGCTCCATTCAAATGAGTAATTATCACAGTTGCCGATGAAGAAATTTTTACTGTATATCCTCATTTCAGCGCCCTTTTTAGTCCACGCCCAGTTTGATAAACTGAAAGACTCCGTCGTCCAGTTTTACGGCGTCGTGATGACAGCTGATAGTCTCCAGGGCATCCCATCGGTCAGCATCCTGGTAAAAGGCCAGAACCGCGGTACATTTACCAACGAACAGGGCGTATTTTCCATCGTCGTCATGAAGGGTGACAAAATCGAATTCACCAGCATCGGTTACAAGCCAAAACTGGTGGACATCCCGACCAACCTCGAAGGAAACCAGTGGAGCATCGTGCAGCTCATGGTCAATGACACCCAGTATCTCCCTGCCACCATCATCAAGCCGCGACCGACCCGCGAACAATTTGAAAGGGATTTCGTGAAGACCTCCGTGCCGGATGATGAAATCGAAATTGCCCGCCAGAACAACGATGCGGTCAAGCGACGGCTGCTGGCCCGTAGCCTTCCTTCAGATGCCCGCGAAGCGGCCAATCTGTACCTGAAGCAGTCAGCCACCAAATACTATTACCAGGGTCAGAATCCACCCCAAAACATCTTTAACCCACTCGCCTGGGCTGACTTTATCCAGGCCTGGAAGCGGGGCGATTTCAAGAATAACAACTGACCCCAGTGCTCCCCCATGGACTACCCGCAAACGATCGATTACCTCTTTCACCGTTTGCCGATGTTTGGCAAACTCGGCGCCGACGCGTATAAGAAAGACATTACCAATATCGTCGCGCTGAGTAAAGAGATCGGCAATCCCCACCTGCAGTTCAGATCCATTCATGTAGCCGGCACCAATGGCAAAGGCTCGACCAGTCATATGCTGGCAGCAATCCTGCAGACCGCCGGGTATAAAACAGGCTTGTATACCTCCCCTCACCTGCATGATTTCCGGGAACGGATCAGGATCAATGGCGAAATGATTCCGGAAGATGTGGTGGTGGCTTTCACAAAAAAAATTCAACCGGCCATCGACATCATCGAGCCGTCTTTTTTTGAAATCACCGTCGCGATGGCCTTCTCCTGGTTCGCCGAAGAAGCGATCGATGTGGCCGTGGTGGAAGTGGGACTTGGCGGCCGGCTGGACAGCACCAACATCATCCTGCCCGATCTTTCCGTGATCACCAATATCAGTTATGATCATATGGACCTGCTCGGCGATACGCTTGAAAAGATCGCCTTCGAGAAGGCTGGCATCATCAAACCGGCTGTGCCCGTCGTCATCGGTGAAGATCAGCCTGAAGTAAAACAGGTATTCCTGGACGCAGCCGCCGCCCTGGATGCACCCATTCATTTTGCCAGCCATCGCAGGACTGTGATGGACTGGAAATTTGAAAAAGGAAAATTGCAGGTGGAACTGACCGACAAACATTCCAACGATAAAAAACATTACGGGCTCGACCTGACGGGCATCTACCAGACAAAAAATATCGTCACCGTCGCAGAGGCCGTGGCCGTGCTCAATCAGCGGGGCTATAAAATTCCTGAGTCCGCTATGGTGCAGGCTTTGTCCAGGACCAAGAAACTCACGGGACTGCATGGACGCTGGGAACAATTGCACGATCATCCGCAGATCGTGACCGATGTGGGGCATAATGAGGAAGGGATCCGGCAGATAACGCGGCAGATTGAAATCACTGCTTATGAATCACTCCATATCGTATTCGGTGTGGTGCGCGATAAGGCCGTTGATCAGATATTGCTACAATTGCCCGCGCATGCCCAATATTATTTTACACGTGCACAAACACCCCGCGCTTTGCCGGAAGATTTGCTGCAACAAAAAGCCGCCGCCATCGGATTGAACGGTCAGCATTATCCGGATGTTCAGCTGGCTTTGCAGGCAGCCGTGTCTCATGCCCATACCGACGACCTGATCGTGGTGTGCGGAAGTATTTTTCTGGTGGGGGAAGTCAACCTAAGCGTGATCTCATTTTAGCCAGTCCGTAGAACAGGGTTGTTACATGCATGCTCTGTATGATGCCGTTATCGGCCAGGAGCTTTTCGAGTTCTTCCAGGGTATAGAGATAAATTTCGATCTCTTCGTTGTGATCCAGCTGCTGCGCCTGCAGCCGTCGCCCCCCTGTGGCCAGGAACATGTGCATCCAGTTATTATTCGTGGATGGATTGGCAGAAGTCTTTCCGAGGTATTCATACCGGTCAAAGATATAACCGGTTTCTTCCAGCAGTTCCCTTTTGATCGCGTCTTCCAGGGACGCGTCGGTATCATCCACGCATCCGCCGGGGATCTCAAAATTCACTTCGTTCAATGCATGCCGGTATTGTCTTTCCAGGATAAATTTATGGTCTTCCGTTACCGCCACGGCCGTTACCCAGGTCGGAAATTCATATACATAATAGGGATTGATGATCTTCCCTTCGATGGTTTCGCAAACATCTTTCCTTACGGTACACCAGGTATCCTTCAGCAAATAAGAAGAAGACAGCGTCTTCCAGCGTAAATCTTTCATCGTATTATACTTGTTCTTTTAAACGGAATGCATGAATCTGGGCAGTGTGGTGTTTGCCATGCCAGGCGTACAGGCCAAGAAAATGCCAGAGTGTGAGTTCTTTTTGCATTTCAGGATGAAAGACGGTTCGCTGCCAGTCGGCATCCGATAAATTTTTTATCGCTTCGTACCAGCGGGCATGCAGCGCATGCAACAGGGTAATGGATACATTTACGGGCAATATTTTCACGTCATCCAGCTCGGCCCAGCGTTTTTCCTCGTATGGCTTGATCACGGGATTTTCTTCTGTCATGCCGAGCTTGAAGCGGATATACGCGTTCATATGACTGTCGGCCACATGATGGACCAGTTGATGAACAGACCATCCTCCCTCCCGGTAACGCATGTGGAGATAGGTGGCGTCGAGGTTCTGGATCGAATGCTCGATGGCGGCAGGCAGGTGCTTAATTTCATTCAGCCAGTTCATCTTCTGTTCTGGGGAGAATGGTTGGGGCTGGTAAGTTCCGATCGGGTATCTGACGTCTTCCATATATCTGGTCCTTTTATTGAAACACAGGATTTGTGGCCGCCGCTTTCAACAGCTTTTTATTCTTCGCGCAATACGCGCCCGGTGAGCTGTATAAAGACATCTTCGAGATTGGCATTCTTGACCATCTTGGGACGCTCAAACCCGGTTGCGACGAGCTGGTCAATCATTTTGTCGGGACTATCCAGTGCGATGATCTTTCCCGAATCGATGATTGCCACGCGGTCGCAGAGCACTTCGGCTTCATCCATGTAGTGTGTGGTGAGAATGACTGTGGTACCCGAAGCGCGGATCTCCTGGATGAGTTCCCAGAGATTTCTTCTCGCCTGTGGATCGAGACCCGTGGTGGGTTCGTCCAGGAAAATGATTTTCGGTTGATTGATCAGCGTGGTTGCGATGGAAAAACGTTGTTTCTGGCCTCCGCTGAGTTGTTTGTATTTCGACTTTGCCTTATCGCGCAAATTGACCTTGTCAAGAAAATCCAGCGGATTGATCTCGCGGTTGTACAAGCCCCCAAACAATGACAGCAGTTCCACGAGGTTCAGGTTTGGGTAATAACCCGAGGTCTGCAACTGAACGCCGATGATTTTTTTTATGTCGCCGGGAGATTTGTCAAGGTCAATGCCATCGACGATCACCGTGCCCGAAGTCTTTTCGCGGAGCGTTTCAATGATCTCGAGCGTAGTGGATTTACCCGCGCCATTGGGACCAAGCAAACCAAAGATTTCTCCCTGGAACACATCGAAGCTGATGCCTTTGACCGCTTCGAAACTACCATAGTTTTTTACCAGGTTACTGACGGTGATGATGGCGGGTTTGCTCATGCTTGCAATTTAGCACAATCACTTCGAAAAAATCTGCGTAAAATAGATCATGCCTTTCCTGTCGCGCGCATATCCGATTCCGGTGAGCGTGAAATCGCCTTCGATATTTCTTTTGTGACCGGGGCTGTGCAACCAGCCGTCCACGACTTCGCGGGCGGTCATTTGTCCGGATGCTACATTCTCCCCCACGGCCTGGATGCCACCGAGGGCTTTGCCGATCGCTTTGGCCCGGGCTGATAACCCGTGGTGGCCGAAGGCCACCTTACCCGTGGCCATATTATGACTATGTTTTGCAGCAATGGCAGATTCCGTTTCGTTCAGGGTCAACGGTGCAAGTCCCTGCTGTTTACGATCGGCATTTACATAAAGCAGAATTTCCTGTTCCATGGAACCGGGCTGCACGGGCGGATGATCGGGCACGGAATGCGCACGCGCGGGGATCGCCAGCAGAAATAGAAAAAATACACGCAGTAAATGCCTGTGCATAAAGCCCGTTTTATTGATTGCCGCCTCTATCTTTGCGACGGCAGTTGTTAAAAATTGAATGTAATGAAAGTTTTCAAATTCGGAGGTGCCAGTGTCAGTACGATCGAACGCATTCATTCGTTGCCTGCCATCCTGCAGGCTTACGCCGGCGATCAGCTGCTGATCGTGATCTCGGCCATGGGCAAGACAACGAATGCACTTGAAAAAGTGGCGGAAGCTTTTTATGCCGGTGAAAAAGAACAGGCAGCGGCGCAGTTTGAAAAAATCAAAATGGATCACCTGGCACTTTCCGAGGCAATTTTGAAGAACACATTACCCGCAGCAAAAGCCCGCCTGCTCGATTTTTTTACGGAAGTGGAATGGCTCCTGCTCGATCGCCCGGTACGGCCATATGACTATTATTATGATCAGATCGTATGCGTCGGCGAACTGCTGTCGACAGCGATCATCAGTTTCTATCTCCTTGAAAAAGATATTCGCAACGAATGGGTGGATGTGCGGGATGTTTTTTCCACCGACGACCAGTTTCGCAATGCCACGATCAACTGGGGAAAAACCCATCAGCAGGTGCAGGCGCAGATCGTCCCCCTGTTTTCCGCCACGCGGATCGTGTTAACGCAGGGTTTTATCGGATCGACGGACGCCAACGAAAGTGTCACCTTGGGCAGGGAAGGCAGTGATTATTCCGCAGCCATCTTTGCCAACATGCTGGATGCGGAAAGCCAGACGATCTGGAAAGACGTGGAAGGGGTGATGAATGCCGATCCGAAGGCATTTCCGGACGCGGTATTCATCCGCGAGCTGAGTTATGATGAGGTGATCGAGATGGCGTATTACGGCGCACAGGTCATTCATCCCAAAACCATCAAACCACTGCAGAACAAACATATTCCGCTGCTCGTAAAATGTTTTCTGGATAAAGATCTTCCGGGTACATTGATCCACGACAAAAAAATAACGCAGCTGCCGCCGATCATCGTGGTAAAGCAACAGCAGGTGCTCCTTCATTTCAAATCGAAAGATTTTTCATTCGTCGGTGAAAAAGGGACGGGCGACCTGTACCAGTTGCTGGCTGAATTGCATATCCAGCCAAACCTCACGCAGAGTGGCGCCGTGACGCTCCAGGTTTGTGTAGATGATGATCCCGCAAAGATTGAAGCCCTCGCGCTTCGCGCTTCCGGAGATTTCGATGTACTGGTGGAAAAAGGACTTACCATGCTGACCGTGAGACATTATCAACCGGAAATGCTGGAAAAATTAATCGGCGGCCGGCGCATCATCCTTCAGCAGCGCTCAGCCAATACCGTACAGTCATTGCTTGTCTGATACGGGCTCTTCGACCATGATCGACTGCTTCAGTTTGATCGACACGTTCCGGTTGGCGCGGCTGGCGGGCACCCAGTTGCCCATACTGGTAAATGCCGATTCGATCTTGCCGTTCATTTTTTCGTTTCCGCCTGTGAGTACATTGGCGAATATGAGTTTGCCCGTGCTGTCTACGATGTATTCCACCATCACAAAAGCCTTGTGCTGGCCGGGTTCGAGTTCCCGCACCATATTGTTGCTGAGTTTATCGATAAATGTTTTGAATGCCTCGTTGCCACCGGGATACAAAGGCAGGCGATCCACCACATTGGCCAGTTGTTCCTCAGGGATCGGTTGTTTGGCATGCACGATCACTTTTTTTACGGGTCGCGTGTCGGGCTTCACTTCATCCGGCGCCGCCGGCACGGGTACGTCTTCGATCACATATTCGCCTTTGTCGTTGACAACCACCGGTGGTATCTCATGATTTTTTTCGAAGTAGTAAAACGCATTGCGCATGCTTTTTTCGAAACTGCCGATCTCGGCGTAGTTCTGCAGGTATTTATTGAGATAGGCGACGCTTCGCTGGTTGTGAAAATTGACAGGAAAAATATGCACCGGGATAAAATCCTGACCGAGGTCTTTGGCGTGGGCCGCCAGGATATAAAGTTCTTCGATCTGTCCGTCAGTGATCGGAATGCATCCCGTGGTCACGCAGCTTCCATGGATATAGATATCGCCCCCGGGTTGTGACATATCGCAGAGCAGTTTATCGGATGCATTCGGATAATTCAGTCCGAGTGATAAATGATAGAGGCTGCGCGGGTTAAATTCATTGATATAGTAAAATCCTTCTGGTACCTGGTAATCGCCCGCCATGCGTTTGGGACCGAGCGATCCGGCCATCGCACAGATTTTATAGGTCTTGAAGAATTTGAATTTGTCGCCCGCTTTATTCTTCACCCATACTTCCATTTCGCTGTCGTATTTGAAAGAACGGATATACATGAACCGCGCGGGCCAAACCAGTGATTTTGCAGCAAACTGCTTCATGAGCGTGTCCTCTTTGCGCCGGATCATATCGCTCACTTTCGGGATCGATCGCTGGTAATCCATAAAGTGAACGGCATAGGTAGACTGGGCGGTCGCTCCGGAAATCAGGGCGAAAAAGGCCGCTGTCAGAAAGAATATGGAAGGTAAAAAGCGGCTTTTCGTCATGCAAAGGGGTAGATTAGCAACGGACCAGATAAAGTTACCATGTAAAACAAAAAAATCTAAATATTATTATCCCGAAGCCTGTGAATAAATACTCTGCAGGATTGCTTTATCTTCATGCCGTAATTGGAATTATGCTCAAAATTGGAATCTTAGGCGGCGGACAACTTGGCAGAATGTTATTACAGGCCGCCGCCAACTACCCGGTGACCACCTATGTGCTTGAAAATGATTCCGATTGCCCGGCCGCACACCTCTGCCATTCATTTATCCGGGGGGATATCCGGAATTTTGATGATGTATACCAATTCGGGAAAGGGCTGGATGCCATTACCATCGAGATCGAATCGGTGAATGTGGATGCGCTGGAAAAACTCGAACAGGAAGGAGTGAAAGTGTACCCGCGTCCCGCCGCACTGCGCATCA
>CAZZYD010000135.1:0-9935 GCA_964658175.1 uncultured Puia sp.
CTGCCCCGGGCGGAGAGGGAGGCCGCCAGACCATGGATGTAGTGCAACGATGTGGATTCGTTGTACAGCATGGCGGTGTATTTCAGCGCGGAATCTTTCAGGGATTGATCAATGAATTGAAGGCTCAGTTCGTATAAGCTGTCAATCCTGACCGAATCGGTCAGCTGCGCGCAAATGGTCCGCAGTTTTGCAATTCGCGCTGTTTGTGCGCAAAGGCAGACAGGCAGCAAAAGGCAAAATATCAGAAACCGGGATTTCATGCCTTTTAAAGGTACAGATTCTAGGAACCGCTTTGAATCACAAACCCATGCCCGGTGGCCAAATTGAGTGGCTGGCGGAAAATGCAAATTTGTTGACGGTTTGACTGAGTGATTGGTGAATGCCCGACACGTTAAATTGCGGTGGTTGAAGCGTTATACAGTTTCCACTGTCCCTCGGAAACAATTTCCACGGCGCCGGCGGTTACTTTAATGGCGGTCTCGTCGTCGATAGCGTATACCGGCATCGATAGCTTCGAAGCCCATTTTTCTGCATTCGCCAAAGATGCGTCCGGGTGATCTTTATGGTCCAGGTGCGGAATCAACGCAAAGTCAACCAGGCCCGCTCCCTGCGCTTTTATAAAAGTTCTGCGGATTTCTCCTTCTGCCGTGGCGAATATAATCTCTTCCGACGGGAGCGTATTCCCAATGCCGGCAGGCGGTTCACGAAAGGTTTCTCCAAAGGAAACGGATGCTGCCATGCTGCCGGCGCTTACACCCACATAGACGGCGTCGTGCCGTAATGCAGGCAGTAGTTCGGTAAGTCCGGATGTTCGCATCCAATAGCTGAGGTATACCGGATCACCGCCCCAAAACAACAGCGCGTCTGCATTCTCCACCGAAGGCACCCATGCTTTTTTGTCGATGCTGGGGAGTGCCGTGAGTTCCAGCACGCCCACGGATTTCCATCCCAACTGGCAAAGAGAGGATGATTTTTTTCCGCTGATCGCCTGCCACGCCATGCCGGCTCCTCCGGGAAACGGGTAGATCGCGGTGGGGATGAACAGGGCGTTGGATTCGGCGATCGGTTTGCCCAGCAGATCGATCAGGGCTTCCAGGATGGAGTGGTTTGTGATACCGGCGGACGTGAGCAGCAAATTCATGCCATATATTTTTGATTGAATGATTGTTCGTCCAAGGTAATGCGGGCAATACAAACGCACAGGGGGATATCTTGACAAGTACAGGGGCCGTTTGCGACCAATTCGATTCGCAAAAAAGACTGGAAAGTGAATGCTTACTGAACGATTGTTATTTTACCTTAGCCAGGCCGGAAGGTGCGAGCGGTTTACTCTGACCTTGAAAAATTTGATCGGCATAAACAGCGGACCAAAACAATCAACCCATTGAGAAAGCCCATTTTTCCAAGCACCCTGCATCGGGATACAGCCGAATTGGTACAAGACTATTTTTCGAAAATCTCCTCCGTGGACACGGTTTTGGTAGTGAATTCCTGTGCGAGAGGGCAGGCGGTCCCTGAAAGCGACCTGGATTTTGCTATCCTGGTAAATCCCGATATGCCTTCGGCAGAAATAGAAAATATCGAAGCGGGTTGGCTGAGGTTTTCAGCGACTGAACCAACTTTGCTGAAATACCAACAGACAAGCCAGTTTGCCCTCTTGCATCTGGATGTCATTACGGGCAATTATATCCCGACGATCCTGGAAACCGGTGTCGCATCCGACTTTTTTGAAATTGAAATTGGAAATCAGATCTGTTATTCCGCCCCCATGAGCGATGCAGGTAAATATTTCCGGGAATTGCAAAATAAATGGCTTCCCTATTATGATGAAGCGCTCCGCTTGCAGCGATTCACCATGACAAAAAATGCCTGTGAATACGATTTGAACCATATCCCCTTTTTCATAAAACGAGGTTTATACTTTCAGGCTTTCGACATTTTATATAAAGCGTTTCAAGAGTATCTGCAAACATTATTTATTGCCCATAAAACATATCCCATCGCGTATAACAAATGGATTAAAGAGCAGGTGGTGAAATGGCTGAATAAGCCTGACTTATATCCAAAGCTGCCACCCATTTTGTCCGTAAGCAATATTGAGAGCAACGAGATCAATGAAAAAGCAGGCATGCTTCGTGAGCTGTTAGATCATGTCACAGATTCATGAATGAGCAAGAATCGACGCATTTACCCCCTATAAATGTCATTTCTTCCCACCATCCGATATATCAACCTTCGGTAGTTTTACGAAAAAAAATGCGCAAAATTATTGTGACCGAATTTATCACCCTCGATGGGGTCATCGAGGCTCCGGGCGGCAATGAAACCCCACATCCCCATGCCGGATGGCAGACCTGGTTCAAATCCCCAGAGGCCGGCCAGTACAAGATCGAGGAACTGGCGAGCGTGGACAGTTTGTTATTGGGCAAAACCACCTACGATGTATTCGCGGGTTACTGGCCCGGAGAGACCGGCGAAGCGTTTGCCGATCCGATCAACCGGATGCCGAAATATGTCGTATCCGGCAGTCTTCAAAAAACGGAATGGAACAACAGTCATATCCTGCGTGACCTGGCCACCGACGTGGCCGCACTAAAAAAATCCGAAGGCGGCAATATCCTGGTTTATGGAAGCGCGACGCTCGTCAGGGGCCTGCTTCACCACGATCTCGTCGACGAGCTGCGATTGATGGTATATCCGTTATCGATCGGCGGCGGCCTCCGTATTTTCGGTGATGACCGTGAATTAAAGAAATTCAAGCTCACTCATTCGCGTTCTATTGACAATGGCCCGCTCATACTTGAATATCAGCCGATCCTTTCTTTTTTTTAAATTACGATATGATTTCAAATTTTTCAGCTTTTCCGGAACTCACCACGCAGCGGCTGACGTTGAGGGAAATACAAACAGCGGATGCGCCGCTGATCCATACCTTACGCTCGGATGATGCGACCAATGCATTGATCGACCGTGTTAAATCAAAAGGTGTCGATGATGCGCTGAGGTTCATTGACCTGATAAAAAACAATGTCGGCCACCATGAAAGCGTCTATTGGATCATTTGTTTTAAAAATACCTCCGAGCTGATCGGCACGATTTGCTATTATAATTATAATCTGCCTGCCGATACAGCGGAAGTCGGCTATGAATTGCTGGCGGGTTTCCGCGGCCGGGGCATTATGAATGAGGTCCTTCCCCGGGTTATCCGTTTTGGTTTTGAGGAGATGAAATTAAAAACAATCACGGCTTTTCCATCGGAACAGAATATCAGCTCGGTGAAACTGTTGCAGAAATTCGGGTTTCAATTATCTTCTTCCGTTCATGAAAACACCCACGGGGATGTGCCCGGGATGCTGACATTCCTGCTTGCAAGTCCTGAATAGCAGGAGTTCACCGGAATGCTTTTGCATGTTTATTGTAAGGGTTATTAAATGTTATTGGGATGAAAAAGAACAATAGGATATTGCTAATTATATGGATCGTCTGCTGTGTCTGTTGTTCATCGGATATCCATGCACAAGATAGGGCGAAGGGAAAGCTGGTCAACAGCGTCAAAGCCCTTCCCCGCGATCTCGAAATGCAACTCGCCCTCAGCGCACTGCCACCGCATCTTCGTGATAGTGCGTCTGTATTTGTATTGAATCCCGCCAAGGGCTTTGAACTGGCACGGAAAGGCACCAACGGATTTAGCTGTTTTGTTGCGCGGACAGGCGACGACGCCATGCGCGGAAAATGGATACTGAAGGAATACCGGGATGATATCTTGTATCCTATTTCCTTTGACAAAGCCGGTGTGCCGGCGCAAATGAAATTATTTTTTGATATTGCGGCACTGCAGGCGCAGGGTATGCCGCCGGAAAAATTAAAAAAACTTATTCAGGAACGTTATCGGATGCATTATTATAAGCCGCCCAAAGCCGGGATTTCTTATATGCTGTCGCCAATATTGAGGACCTATATAAATCCGGATGGAAACGACAGTGTACTCACCGCGAATAACCCGCATATCATGTATTACGCGCCGAATGTGAAAAACCGTGACCTGGGCGGACCGACGCCATCTTTCAGGAGCGCGTATCCTTTTGTGATCATGGAAGGTCCGCACGGATACAGCATTCAGGCCGTGGGAGCAGAGGAGCGGGCGGCGATCAACAAGGAATATGAAGAAATGCTGGCGCGGCTTTGCCAGCTGAATCCGAAATGGTGCATGACAAAATCGGAACTGGACGGTCCGGCCCCAATGCATCATCATTATTGATCTTACTTTCTCTTCACCAGGTATACGGAGTCCGGGAAGCCGGTCGCCTGCACATACTGCACGTGCTGTGTTTTATCGAAATAAAAATCCATGCGACGGATGACGCTATCATCCAGCGATGCGTGGTCCGCGTGTTCGGGGGCAGGCGTCATCACACTGGACTGCTGGGTGCTCGCCCTGACCTGGAAATCGCCTGATTTTTTTAGCTGTGCCGGCAGCACATAAGAGTAATCATAACAAATCAGGAAGCCATCCGACAAGTTTGTCTTCGACTTATACCTCCCCATCGCGTTGCGGACCGTCTCTTCTGTCTGCCCCTTCCAGCGGTTGGTGAGCTGATCGCTTTTTGAAACAACTACTTTTTTGTACGGTGAACAGCCAAGTGTCAAAACAAGAAAAACGTACAGCGGGGTCTTGCTCATAAACGGGTTACTTTTAAGGTTTGCCCATACCATGGGCGACCAGTCAAACCTACCGATTTAGGAGAAGCAGGAAAAAAATCGACGTTAAACTTTCTGTTAAAGGATTGGCGAACCCTATTTACCAATCACTGATGATTGCTCTATCCATTTATTCACTTCGCGATACCGGGCTGGTTAGGACCCGTTGCATATTTTTTGGTGATCAGCTGACGGATGGACACCAGGTGCGAAAAAAATACCAGTGGTACGATAAACGTTGGAAGCCATACGATCGGGAAATACAGGATGGCCATATTGGGCTGGTCGAACCCGAGTTTCTGCGACGGGAAAGGAGCTGACAGCAGCGCCCTCGCGACGATATTGAACAGCAGGGCAAGGCAGATGAAATTCCAGATCAGGAGCAGCGTTCGGGGTACGGCACGGTTGGTGAAAGCAATATAACCCACGATCAGCGCGCTGACGCCGCTGAGGATGTCGAGATTTCCTCCCTCGAATGTCATCAGTTTGGGTACCGCTTTGTTGAGATAGAGTAGCAGCAAACCGATTTCAACAAAAATCCGGACAACACTAAAATAGGTTAGCCATTGCAAGGGCAGTCCATCTGTAAATTGCCTTCCTGCTTTGGTGAGCATCACCATGATCACGAAAATAAAAGAGGGTAGAATGCCAAATACCAGGATTTTAGGCGGCAGATGTTCCAAATTTGCATTGTATACGCCGTTCAGGGCAAGGAGCGCCTGTACGATCAGCCAGATGGCAAGACCGGCAAAAATAATGCGGCCTTTCCCTTTAATGACGGACCCTGCGAGAATGCGGCGCACCATAAACAGCGTGAACAGAACGATCAGTATAAAAAAGCCCGCGATATAAGTTGGAAAAGGAAATTGCATGGGGTGTTTTTTTAGGCGGTGAATGAAGCGTGTAAGGCTATCGGTGGATTGATTGCGACCAACAAGCAGAAGTGTATCTTGAATATACGGCATTCCGATGTAAATTGGTTTAGATATTCTAGAACCCAAATATGAAAACCGTCTTTCTTCCAATTCGTGCTGTTTGGATTATCGGTCGCAGCACCGTCGTTGAAAAAAGTTTTTATTAAAGCGATTGAAAAAATATGGGTTCAATCATACTCACCCTCGACCATAACGATCCGGCAGTAATTGCCGCCCGCAATGCCGAAGCCGCGCTGTTCAAAATCTACGGACTACAGGCGAAAGATCATTATATCCTCCTGCCGGACCAAGGTATCAAGATCCGCGTATCCGAAATCGGTAGCGGTGAACCATTGGTGATCGTGCCGGGTAATACGGGGGATGTTTTTCCCTTGGCGCCGTTGCTGGCCGAACTTAAGGGAAGAAGGATTATTGCGATCAACCGCCCCGGTGGCGGACTGAGTGAAGGAATGGATCACAACACGGTCGACATCCGGGACTTCGCGGTCAAAACCCTGGATACGGTCTTCGAGGCCTTCGGACTGGAACATGTGGATGTGCTGGCCCATTCCATGGGCGCGCACTGGAGCCTCTGGCTTGCCATGGACCGGCCAAAACGCGTCCGCTCACTTGCGATGCTGGGCAATCCGGGCAACGTGCTGAAAGGTAAACTGCCTTTCATGCTCAGGCTGATCATGAAGCCACCCCTGAACAAAATATTTTTCAAGCTGCTGATGCCCTCCGATAAATCGAAAGCGCTGAATTCGCTCAAAACGATGGGACATAGCAGGCAGACCATTTCCCGGCAGCCACGGGAACTGGGAGATGCATATTTTTATTTCAGGCTGTTGCCGCACTATCTCATTTCTCTAACGAGCCTGCTGGAAAATGCGGCGCCAAATATCGATCAAGGACAGCTGAAACTTGTAACTCAGCCAGCGGACCTGATTTTAGGAACCAGGGATAATTTTGCGTCCGTAAAAACCGGTGAAATGATTGCAGCGGCACTGCCCCGCGGGAGCCTCCGTGTGATCGAAGGTACGGGACATCTACCCTGGATGGAAAATGCGGCAGTCTGCGGACAACTGATCCTTGATTTTCTTGAAAAAATGAATTCGCCAACGGGTAAGGCATGTAATCATTAAAGTAAATCGTTTCCATTGGACAACTTCCACTATGTAGAAATTTTTAAGGCGGCTGCGGGACAAGTTCCTGCGGAGCAATTAAGACAGTCAGGCCTGGAGTTAAAAGTGGGTATTTGGATGGATTCGGTTGTTTTAAAAATCCAAAAACCTGCCTGGCTCAATACCGGGATCAAGCATAAGCCTTTTGAGGAATCCGTATTTTTTTCAGTTTGGCTAAGCGATGAATCTTTAGCTAAAAACAGGCTGTGCTATAATATCCACGCACTCGCCATGCGCTCGCTGGTCAACTACCGGATTCAAAGCCGGGCATTTGCGGAGGACTTCAGAAAACGTTTCATAGCAGATAAAACACTTTGGCCAAATGTGCGAACGGACTTCGGGCCACTCACTCTAATGGAAGGATGGGTGCCTTTGCCAGCGACAGATTTGGATCATGCCATTGCGAAGCTGGCAACACAATTTGTGCCCTTGCACATGATCATTGATGATGTTTTCAAATTATATAAAAAATAATGCCGAAGCGCGTTATTCCGACATGCAATTTTATTCTTTACCCGGATAGCTTAACCCGCTTTCCTTCTCTGCCCATGTCCAAAGTTTCGTAGCAACCGCTTCATCCATCCCGTTGGCTGTCACCGTGGCTTCCGCAGGATATCCCCGGTATCCTCCATCCTGATCGGGGCCATAAAATTTGCCGGGATGCGCATCGGAAGAAGTAGCGGCATACAGGGAAGGAAGTGCGCCCTGCCAGGGATCCATCAGGCCACCCACTCTCTGTACGGCGGCTTCAAATTCTGCGGATGGCATATGCCTGGATAACTCCGTATTGTTGGCGCCGGGCTGAGCGGCAATGGAAATCGTTTGTCCGCCCGTTTTTTCGATCCTCCGTTGCAGCTCCAGCGAAAACAATATATTCGCAAGTTTACTTTGCGCATACTCACGCATCGGGTCATAAGAATTTTCGGAATGGAGATTGGCAAAGTCGATCGCACCCCTTAGATAGGCATTGCTGCTCACCGTAACGATCCGCAAACTCTTCGTCGCGTTTAACAGCGGGTAGAGATGCCCCGTAAACGCAAAATGTCCCAGAAAATTCACTCCGAACTGCAACTCGTAGCCATCGGCGGTTTTTGATGCGGGTGGAATCATTACCCCGGCATTGTTGATCAGGATGTCGAGCCGCTGATGCTGCTGCAGGAAAGCCTGGGCGGCTGCCTTTATTTTGGCAAGATCTGAGAGATCCAGTAAAAGCGTCTCGAGCGTTCCATTTGTTTTATGAGCCGATAAACCGGCCACAGCTTCATCTGCTGCCTGCTGGCTGCGGCAGGCCAATACCACATGTGCTCCTTTTTCATACAGGGCAAGCGCCGTTTCATAACCGATGCCGGTGTTGGCGCCGGTGACGATGGCTGTTTTGCCGGATTGATCCGGCATATTTGATTTAGTCCACATAATAATGAATGATGTTGATGTACAAAGGTCCTTCTTTGAACTGGTGCGGTTCTTACACGAATGAATCAAAAACTTACGAAATTCAATCTGCTAAGGGTCATCATCTGGTATACAGGTAAAAATCAGTCAATGAGGGAGCTTATCCCGAATCAACCCGTACAGCCAGGTGCCGGCGATCGCACTGGCAAGCGTAACGGCCACCACGCCAAAGCCGCTGCCGATCTGCGCAAAGAGCGGGCCCGGACAGGCGCCGGTAACCGCCCAGCCAAGTCCGAAAATCAGTCCGCCAAACACATTCCCCCAGGTGAATTTTTTTTCGGCGATGGTCACGGTTTCCCTTTGGATCGTTTTGATCCGGAATTTTTTGATCAGCCCGATGGAGATCATGCCGGTGAGCACGGCCGATCCGATCACGCCATACATATGGATCGACTGAAATCGGAACATCTCCTGAATCCGGAACCAGGAGATCACCTCCGATTTGACGAGGATGATGCCAAATAAAATTCCCAGCACGGAATACTTTATATTTTTCATAAGCGAAGAAGATAAGGTAAAATAAACCAGGTCATGATCAGTCCGCCGGCCATAAAGCAAATCGTGGCCACCAGCGACGGCCATTGCAGGGAAGAAAGACCCATGATCGCATGCCCCGAAGTACAACCGCCCGCATACCGGGTTCCAAAACCGACGAGTAAGCCGCCCAATACAATGAATATCCATCCGCGCAGCGTGAGGAGCGCATGAAAATTAAAAATGTCTTTTGGCAGCATGCCGCTATAATCCTGCACACCCATCTTCCGGAGCGATGCAGCGGTGGCGGGATTGATAGAAACCGGCCCCGCTGCAGAGAGATAAAAGCTTGCTACAAAGCCCCCCAGGATGATGCCTGCGGCAAAGAAAAGATTCCAGCTTTCTTTTCTCCAGTCATATGTAAAAAACGGAATTTTTCCGGGAAAGCAGGCCGCGCAGACATGCCGGAGCGAAGAAGAAATACCAAAGGATTTATTGCCCAGCAGCAGGAGGGCGGGCACGATCAGACCGATCAGCGGTCCGGCCACATACCAGGGCCAGGGTTGTAAAATCGCATGCATGTGAGCGAAGATAGAACCAAAACAAAAAGGAACGATACAATATCATTGCATCGTTCCTTTCAGGTAAAACCTGCCGGCGGTATCCCGTCATGGCAGCTGTTTTTATTTATGACCGTCCGTGATATCCGTGTCGCTGGTTATGCATCTGTTCAAATTTCGCATACTGGTCGGGCGTGAGCACCGCCTTGAAATTGTCATTGCGTTTGGCCATCAGCGTTTTGAGCTGTTCCATTTTTTGCTGCGGCAGCAGGTTGTCATCCATGCGGACCGACTGAAACTGATTCCGCAGGTCTTCCTGTCCTGATTTTAATTTCGCTACCTGGTCGTCCGTAAGACCCAGGTGCAAACGGAGTCGCTCCATACGCGCTACCTGATGAACCTGGTTATTTTCCATGCGGCGTTTTTTTGCAGCGGCCATCTGGTCTTTTTGTTGCGGCGTCAGCAAATCGGCCAATTTCTGTTTGCGGTCCTTTTGCAGGATCAGCAGGCGCGATTTGTATTCTTTCAAAGTGATCTTGTCCTGTTTGAAAAGATCAGCCGACTGCTGCTGATAGTTTTTATTGATCGCCATCGCCTGCTGTCGCTGTTCCTGCGTGTATTTGATGCGGTTATGTTGCCGGCTCCTTCCCTGG
>CAZZYD010000136.1:0-9882 GCA_964658175.1 uncultured Puia sp.
TACTACGGATGGCAACGTTGGCAACGCGCCATTGTGCATATAGGGCGGCGTCCGGGCACTGTTGCGCACGGTGGGTGTCTTAAATGCGCCCCGATAAAGTGGCGTGGGAAAAAATCCAAATCGGCCGGCGTCCGTGTCCAAGACGGGATGATCGAAGTCCGCGCTCTTGGGCACACCCAGCACCTCAAATTCCGATCGCGCAAAGGTTGGCGGCGTATTGCCGTTAAAGACTGGAAAAAAGTGACAGGTGCCGCAGTGGGCTTTGCCCATAAACAAATTAAACCCGTCTTTCTCTTGCATCGTTAGCGCTTGGTTTTTTCCGCGAAGGTATTGGTCAAAGCGGCTGTTGGCAGGCTCCAATGTGCGGATGTATGCGATCAGCGCTTTGCTGAGTTGACGCATCGTAATCGTGGTTACTGCAGGCTGCTGAAACGCAGCGCCAAACTGACGTCGATAGGACCTGTCCCCATTCAGTTTAGCCAGTACCACCGTATCACAAGCATTCATTTCGGTCGGACTGGACAGCACGCTGTGCAGTTGGGCGTCGAGTGACGCGGCCCGGCCGTCCCAAAACTGACTGGACTGCAACGCCGCGTACAATAGGGTGGGGGTGTTTCTTAGAAGAACTTTTCTTTGATCGACCGACCGATTGCGGATAAGGCCATCCGTAAAATACAAGGCAGGTACGTGGCAGCTCGCGCAAGAGCGTTGTTGATTGCCAGACAAACGCGGTTCCTTAAATAGCCGCTGACCAAGCCTGATGAGCTGTCGCGCAGAAAAAGAGGCCGAGACCGGTGGCCGGGCGAAAATAAAACGAATAAGCAAATCGCTGGTATCTTGGCCTAGGCCAGGCAATTTCTCCAGCGCGCGGTCCATCGGTAGACCGTACTGCCGGATAAAATAGAGCCGGTCAAAGGCGTTGAAATCCCGGTGACCCTGTAAGTAATGGATCGCTGCAGCAAACAACGCTTGCAATGGGATATCACCCCTGTTCCGATAGCTGCTCACCAGTGGCCATACGGCTCGCATACCTTCCAAGGCCGCGCACGATTCATCGATTCCACTTTTCAGCGACGGCGCGTCATAGCCTGCGAGATATAGACACAGAATCCGGACGATCTCCGCCTGCATGCTCGAAATCAACTGTGCGTCCGTCGGCCTGGCCGTGGCCAGCAATGCCGGAAGCGCCTGGGCTGACTCACGGATTACCGTCAACTCCTGGAGCAGTGAATCTTTTTCGTCGAAAGGTCGTGGCCGAAACAGCCATGTTTCCAATTGCTGCAAACCCTGCGGCGGTTCAAACTCTTCAAACGGCTCTTCCACTTCGAACTTAGCTGGCCCATTGTACAATTTGGCCTGGGAAGGGAAACAACCATCCAGTAAAAAAGAGAACTTTTTATAAGAGATACGGCAGCGGACCAGCGCCGCCCGCACAGCGGAAAGTGCTGCCGGGGATTGATCGAGCTGTTGGATGTTGACCGTGAGAGCCTCGGTGGATTGAACAAAATCTTGCGCAGACGCTTGGGCATACCGGATGGCTGCCGGGGGGCGTGCAGGAGGTATTGCGACAAAACCCGAAGCCAGCCACAGCAAGCCGCCCATCCATCCGATCACAAGCGCTATTTTCACTGAACAGTATTATGACACTTGTTAGGGGTTTAATTTCTTGAGGATGGTAAACCGATCGCGAATCACGCCGTCGGCGCAGATCCATTCAAACTGCAGCTGGTTACCGGTCACCGTCAGCAACGACGCGCCGCCGTGCGTTGCGTCGGAATACAGCATCGCCCGGTGTGGAAAATCCGCTTGTTCGCCGCCCAGTTTGCCCGCCGATCCTGTCACCACATAAATCGTCCCTTTTTCCCGTCGGGACTTTTTGATATAGGGCGCACTGTTCGGACTGCCGTCGGCCCGCCCGGAAGAAAGACTTGTGAGATAGCGAGTACTGTCAAAAGCCTGGCTGTTTCCATAATATCCATACAGGGGCCGCGACCGTTCATAGTCATGACTGTGGCCACCAAGGATCAAATCAACGCCATAGCGATCCAGCACAGGAAGCAATTGCTGCCGGATATCGACCAACTCTTTTTCGGTATCGCCGTCGTGAGATCCTTTCGTATAAGGCGGATGGTGCCAGTAGGCAACGATCCACATGGCCCCTTTTGCCTGTTCGAGATCCTGTTTAATCCATTGCAGTTGCGCGCCCAAGGTGTCAGATAAGCGCGCATTGTCCATCTTCCCGTAGGAGTCAAGCGACAAGAAATGTATGTTGCCGATGTCGAACGAATAGTAAGACGGCGTGTGCGAGGCCACCCCACCCGACTGGCCGTCTTCCGGCATACTGAAATTCTGGTAGTAGGCGACGGCATGCGTTTGCTGGGCCACGGCCGCAGTATATTCAATATCATGATAATCGTGGTTCCCCGGCGCGGGAAACAGCGGATACTTTTTCAGCAGGTTGTCTTTGTAGACATTAAAAAAATTGGTTTGAAATTCCGCGTCGGTCCCATCAGGATAGGTATTGTCTCCAAGCAGCAGCCACGCCTGTAAATAACCGGCACCAATGCGCCGAATCAGTTGATCGCGCACGGCCCGCTGATTGACGGAATTGTTTCCGCAATCGCCGAGCGCTGCGATCCGGTAAGTCCCCACCGCGTCTTTTTCGGGCAGGGTATAAAAATAATTCCCCGTATCGCCCTGCAGTTTGTCTTTGATCCCGCCGATGGTATAATAATACCGTGTCATCGGTTGAAGTCCAGTAAGTAACACTTTGTGTTCCGTCACCAGGGCCGAATCGTCTGCTATTTGGTTCAGCGTCGCCGTATCGCTGCCATACCAAACCCGGCTGCGGCTGAATGCGTCGGTGCGCCAGCGGATCAGCATTCGGGTGGCGCTCGCCTCCTGCAGGTAGGGACCCCGGAGTAAGACCGGCCAGACGATGGCCGGATCTTCCCCGTCTTTGCTCTTTTCTTTTTTTGTCTGCTTGGTCTCCTGCGCGCAGCCAATCAGGATGGCAATCAAGGCAAAACAGGTCAATCCGATTCGTCTCATCACATTGCTGGTTTATAAATCAACACGGAAAAACTATCCGGCACCCGGTTTTTATTGCCTGCATCCATCGTAAACGCGCAGAAATACAATTTCTTCGTTTTCGGATCGATCGCATGCGTTTTCGCTTTCCATTGCGTCGAGAGCGTTTGTGTGACTGTATATTGATCCGGACCCTGCTGTTGAATCAGTGTCGCCGTGCCGTCTCCATTGGAGCAGCAAACCAAACCCGTCGCTGGATCGTATGATACGGCATCAACACCCGCGCCGATCGGAACGGTTGCCACCACGTTGCCATTGGATAGATCGATCACACTCATCCCCTTGTTTTTCCGGCACACGGTAAACAACCGCTGATGTCCCCGATCGAGGGCGAGGCCGGTCGGTCCGCCGCAGGGATCCAACGGATACTTTGCGGTAACCTGTAGGATCTTGGGATCGATCACATTGAGCACACTTTTATCTTCCAGGTTATTATATATTTTCCCCTGACCATCGGCCACCGCAAACTCCGGCGTACCACCGACATCCACCCGCCCGATCTGCTGAAGCGACACGGCATCGATCACAGAAGCGTCCTGGCTGTCCCCATTGAACGTGAAAACCCGTTGGGTGAAAGGGTCGAAAAGGATCGCGTCCGGATCCTTCCCCGTGATCTTAATCGTCTTGACCGTTTGCAAGCTTTCCAGGTCAAAGACGACCACACTGTTGCCTTTGCCGTCACTGATAAATCCTCTGTGCAAGTCGGGCGCCAGGGCAATGCCATGCACCCCGCTCAAATGATCGATCGTGCCAACGATTTTTTCTGTGACTACATCCAGCACTGCGACTGACGTGCCATGCGAAATATACAACCGGCTGGTCATTGTATCCAGCGTCAGGTAGTCGTAGCCACCATTACCGGGTACCGGAATTTTTTTATCGAGCACATACTGGGGGACCGAAGCGCTTTGCGCATCAGCGACCGTGCTACCAACCAGCAGACCCAGAAATACAAAAAGTATTTTTTTCATATTATGTTTATAATCAATTAATGCTTGTTACCCTGTGCATCGGTCGTGTACGAACCGATATCGGCATTGTACACCGTATTGCCTTTGCCCAGCGCAGGGGATCCTGCATTCAGATGAAAATCATTGGAGGTGTTGGCACCATTCGGCGTAGCGACTTTTCCGTCATAGCTTTTAAACATGGGATCCAGGTTGCCAATCGCAGTGGAAATCAAATCAGTCGACTGCGGTTTGCCGACGCCGTCGCTGGGATAAAAATTCCCCCGAATCGAGATCGGCAGGTTGCCGCCTTGTGTCGTATCCGTATACGTGTCCACCGAAGCATAGAACAAATTGTTGCCATACTTAAGGTCAGCGGCGTTGGTATCGGCATCGACAAAAATTTCAAGTCCCTGGTAATTGTTGACCATAATATTGTTGTAAATATTCGCCCGCGCATTCAAACCAACGGATACACCCCTGCCTGGTTCTGCCTGGCCTCTCCGCCAGCCATTGCTCACCAAGGTATTGTTAAACACATTCACATTGGTTTGCGGAATGGGCACCACATCACTCGTTTCCAATTTGACGCCCGTACCGGCCTGGCTGTAAATCACGTTATACCCTACGTCTCCGGTTACGCCCGTTTTCAGGTTAATGGCTTCCCCATCCGTGCTCCCGGAGCAAAGGATGGTATTGCGCAGCACCTTGATCTTTGCGCCGTTCTGCATGCGGATCAGATCATCCTGTCCATTCGTAAACCAAGAGTCCTCGATGTCGACATTCACCGGAACGGCGACGATCAGGGTTTTCCGTGGACTGCCGGACGGATCCGGACCACCCGTATTGTCGATGTGCGTCCATTGGATCGTCACGCCCTGCGCACTGTCACACTGAAAACCACCCCACGAACCGGGGGTTTTTGAGTCGGAGTTAAAGCTGATGGGACTGGCCTGCGTTCCTACAATGTTCAACACCCCGTTCACATTGATCTGGCTGTTGCCTTTGACTATCACCGTCACGCCCTGTTGGGAAGCCAGGGTATCGCCTGCTTTGATCGTCAGGTCTCCCGTAATGGTGTAGGTATTGCCCGTAAGCAGGGTGCCCTTGACAAAGCCACTGATATTGCCCGGCGTGATGGGGTTCGAGGCGGGAACCGTCGGTGTAATGATTACCGTACTGTCATTTTTCGATTTAGAGCAAGCCATCAACAGCAAAAAAGCAGTGAGGCAGGCGAACGATTGTTTTGTTGTCATTGTTGTTTTCGTTTACTGATTTGTTTAAGAAGATTTATTTTTCATAGCGTATCCCTACACTCGCGTTGAATTTGGTGATGTCGCGCGTGACCAGGATATCATTGATCTGATTCTTCGTCGCGGTATTCAGGAGATTGTTCCACTTTGTAAAAAGGGTAAAATGACGATTCCGCAATCCTTTTTCCGCGGAGAAAGCCAGATTCGCCTGGGGTTGTACGTAATAGTCATCGCCATAAATCGGATACACCAGACCAATCGACCGCCCGATGTACTGAAAGGCGATTTCTGCAAACAGGGCATGTGTTTTATCCCGGTACAACAGCGAAAAATTGAGGGTGTGATCTGTTTGCCCCTGGAGTGCCCGCTTTTGCAGCGTATCGGCATTGTAGTAGCCGGTATTCAAATTATAATAGGATTTTGTAGACGAGGTTTTTGAATAGAGGTAGGTATAATTCCCGGTGATGCCGATCTTTCCGAAATAGCGAGTGAAGGCGAGCTCCGCCCCGTAATCGGTCGCATCCCCTGAGTTTACTGGTTTGTAGTCTGTGCCCGAGAGGTATTCAAATTCGATCGGGTTGACCAGCTTTTTATAGAACACACCCGCGAACAGTTGTTCATCGTCGCGTGGATACAACTCATACCGAAAATCAAAATTATCCGAGGTCGTATGATTCAAGTAGGGATTTCCTTCCGTCGTCGTCGCAGAAGTGGTGCTCAACCGGGTAGCTGGTACCAGGTCGTAATAATTTGGTCGTGCGATGGCCTTATAGTAGGAAAGGCGGAGGTTGGTCAGCGGATTTAATTTGTATTTCAAATCCAGGCTAGGCAGAAAATCCGTGTAATTTTTGGTAATGCCATTGATCCCTGCGGGATAAAAAGTATTCAGCGTAAACCCCTGTTTCGTATTTTCCACTCGTACCCCGCCGAGGATATCCAGTTTAGGAAAAACGATTTTGCCTTCGATATATCCGGCCGCCACGTTTTCATACACACGATATTTATTTTTGTCGTAGTCATAGGTTCCACTGCTATTGTAAACCACCCACTGCGCCGAATAAATATCTTTAAATTCTTGTTTGATCCCACTGCTGCTGGTGGTCGGCTTCAGATCATACTCATCCTGGATATTAAACCGCTCCTTGTGCCGGTAGAGTCCGCCAGCTTTGATTTCGAGGGTCGCGTCGTCCCCCAGCTTGCTTCGATAACTGATATTGGCGGCCCCATCATAATCCTTGTCTTCGTTGTGCTGCCAAACCCGGGTGATGGCATCGAAATACTGCGGCGTCGTCACAAACGTATAGGGTCCGTGAATGTCATTGGTCGTGTGTACGGTATCAATTTTTTTATTCAGCGCGAGATCCGCTTGATCGGGTGTGCGTTTGGCGGCATAGGAAAAAACACCGTACCAGTCAAACAAGAAATGACTGGATAAAATGTGCTTGCCTTCAAGTTTAATGTTTTCGAGTAATTGATGACTGGTCACGGACGTATAGTCCGTGCTCACCGGGCCGGTACCAGGCACTGTCCGACCCCCATTGCCCCCGAGGATCGAGGTATCGATGATCTGCCGCGCCTGCGCCAAGGCACTGTATAGTGTGATGTTGGTCAAGGTAATTTTATTTCGTTCATTGATGGCATAATCTAAGTGTACGGTCAAACCGCTGTTGAGCTGACGGGTGGAAAACTGCCGGTTGGCATAATCGGAGATGGTGGGCTGCCCACCGGCATGCACATCCGGAGCGACCTGATTGAAAATAGAATTGCTGCCATAATACTGATCCTGAAAATTCGCGGCCACCAACAAACCCAGCTTGTTGTGCCGGTACCGATTTCCATAAACCAGCGAGGCAACGGAATTAGGGATCGGCTGTATTTTCGTAAAATCGAGGTTACTCCGACTGAAATCGCCCGGTTGCGCCGTATAGGTCGATCCGTTCCGTTCGATCACTGATTTTTGCTGAATGTCTTTTTTGGAAAAACTGGTAAACTTGCGGTCAAGGAAAATTGCCGAATATCCCGCAGACCCAAGCACTTTGAAAATTTCCTTATCGGGCGCGTCTTTCATGACCATATTTACGGAGCCGCCAATGGCGTCCCCTTCCATTTCCGGCGTCAGGGACTTATGAACCTCTATGCTTCCCAAGAGATCGGAGGGTACGATGTTAAGCGGTACATACCTGGACTTGTCATCCGGACTGGCAATCTTGATTCCATTGATCAAGGTATTGTTGTACCGCGGATCCAGGCCTCGGATAATTGGATACGCTTCATCGCCACCACCATTGCGCTGGATGGTGAGGCCGCTGACCCGCTGCAACACATTGGCGGCATTGATATCCGGCGATCGTTCCATGGCGCGCGCCGAAATGACATTCACCAGGTTATTGCTGTGTTGTTCTTTTTGGCGGGCGCCGGCTTCTTCTTCCTGGCTGATCCGGCCAAAAACCTGCACATTAGCCAGCATCGCTCCAGATTCCGCCAGCGGCACTTTGAGCTCCATTTTCTGGTGCGCCCTTACGGTCACCGTCTGCTGGAAGGTCCGGAAGCCGATATACTGTATGTCAATCAGGTAAATGCCTTCGGTTAAATGTTGAAATTTAAACTCGCCGTCTTCATCCGTTTCTTCCGTCAACAGTGGTCCGCCGCTTTTTTGACAAGTAACGGTCGCCTTGGCTAGCTTATCATGATGCACCGTGCCTTCCACCTTTCCTTTGATGGTAGCATCCTGCGAAAAACCAGCATAAGCCAGAAAAAGAAAAATGATGATAGTAACGGTTTTGCTCATGACATGCTCTTTGGCTGGTGCAAATGTGAAGCAATTGATCACGGCAAAAATCCCGGACAGATTGGATTAATGATATGGTAATGAATCGGTAAACATATCGTTACGGCAAAATCAGCTTTGGTGCTAGATTGCTACAGAATTGGATTCTACGCGCGCACGCGGGTACCCTCACCCAACTCTAGGTCGCAGTGACCACATCTGAGTATAAAGTTTTGCTCATGAAGGCCATTAAATGCACCGAAAAAAACTTTTCTGTCATCCTCTACTGGTCGATCGCCGTGTTGCTCCTGATCATGGTAACAATTTGTTGATCTTTCAAAACCACCTTCTTCCTAGTTACTTCAGGAATTCCTCAGGAACCTGTTTTCCATTTGCAGCCACTGCTGCCGGTGGCACGTAGCCACGACGTACCCACTCCGACGAATCCTTGACGAGCCCATTCAAGCGAAAGAGAAAATCGTCAGAATTTGATCAGGATTAACTATTTAATTTGTATAGATGAAGAGGTCTTTTCGAAACTATGGTTGGTTGATGGGCATACTTTGGATGGCTAATCCAGCGCGCGCCCAGGAACATTCACTGGATTTTTTTATCGGTCGCGCCAAAGCCAACAGCCCCCTGCTGGCCGACTATCAGAACCAGGTTCGCGCCGCCGCGGTGGACAGTGCCTTGATCAACGCTTCTTATAAAGTTCAGGTGAACGGCATCAGCACCGATTACTATGCGCCTGTGATCAATGGCTTTGGATATGACAATGTCATCACCAACGGAGGCCAGGTGTCCGCACAGGTACAGGCCAGCAAGCGTTTTGTGTCTGCTGGCAATTTGCGCGCCCAATACCTCGGCGTCCGGTTGCAACAGCAAGCCATCGGGAACACCGCCGCGATCAGCGAAAAAGACCTCACAAAAACCATCACCGGCCAATACATTACGGTGTATGGCGACCTCGTGAATCTGAATTTCAGCAAAGAGATTCTCGGACTGTTGCAGAACGAAGAGGTTATCTTAAAAAAACTTACGACGGCCAATACCTATCGCCAATCCGACTACCTCACATTTTATGTGACCCTTCAGCAGCAGCAGTTGCTCGTGCGCCAGACGGATATCCAATACAAAAATGATTATGCTACGCTGAACTATTTGGCGGGGATCGTGGATACGTCCGTCACTACGCTGGCTGCTCCGAACCTCTCCCTGGAACCATTGCCAGAGATCCAACAGACTTCTTTTTACCGACAATACACCCTGGACAGCCTCACCTTGTTGAATCAGAAAACGAATATTGACTACAGCTATAAGCCTAAAGTGAATGTGTTTGCCGACGGAGGTTATAATTCATCGCTGATGCTGGACTTCTACAAGAATTTTGGGGCAGGGGTGGGACTGAACCTGTCCGTCCCCATTTACGACGGGAAACAAAAGCGGCTCAAATATCAGAAGATTGATATCGCGGAACGCAGCCGCCAGCAGTACAAGGATTTTTTTCTTCAGCAGTACAGCCAGCAGATCGCCCAGCTGATGCAGCAGTTGCGCGCAACCGAATCACTCATCGCCGATATCAACGACCAGATAAAATATTCAGGAACCCTGATAAATGTGAATCAACAGTTGCTCGCCACGGGCGAGGTTCGGATCACCGATCTGATCCTTTCGACCAACACGTTCCTGAACGCGCGGAACCTGCTTAACCAGAATTACATCAACCGCATGCAGATTATTAACCAGATCAATTATTGGAAAGGCATATGAGAAATCACTGGATTATACCTGTTTTGTTCGGCCTGTGGCTCAGCGCCTGTCAGTC
>CAZZYD010000137.1:0-9856 GCA_964658175.1 uncultured Puia sp.
TTTCGGTTATGCGGACAAATATTGCATCGACCGGGAACAGGCTGTTTTTGTACTCGCCAATACCGCGGATACGAAGGGCGATTATATTTGTCCGGACATTGCCTTCCTGAAAAAAAGCCTGGATACTTACCGCGACCGAAAAACGGTATTTGTCGTTCTCCATATACCACCACTCAACTGGATCAAAGAAGACGCATTTACGGACTGTCCCGGGGTTGTCAATTTACTGCATCAGTATCCGAATGTGAAAGCCGCTTTTCACGGTCATGATCACCTGCTGGACGGCGTCCGCTATACCGGGAAATTGCCGCATTTTTTTGATGCACATATCGGCGGTGATTGGGGAACGGTATATCGCGGCTACCGCATCGTAGAGATTTCCGAAGAAGATCATATCAACACTTACCAGGTAAATGCGAGTGCGGATCCGGTGATCAACCGGACGGGGATTGGGGGATAGTTTGAGATGGATGGGGTAGACGCTGCTATCCATCCCGGCGTCTCCTGCTGTCGATAGCAGAAATGGATGCGGCAGCCACTCAGGCCGACGGAGCGGGAAGTACAATCGCAAACCTTGCGCCCTCTCCGGCCACACCGTTCGCAAAGATCTGACCCTGGTGATTTTCCACAATTTTCTTTACGATGGCGAGTCCGACACCCGTTCCGGGATAAGATGCCACGGCATTCAGGCGCTGAAATACCTGAAATATTCTTTCGCCATTGGCCGCATCAAATCCGATCCCATTGTCTGAAAAATCTATACGCCACACCCTACCCCCCTGTTTTACAAAAGGCGCGGACAGTTCGCTTCCCCCGATTTTCCTGGCCGCTATCCGGATTTCGGGCGCCCGGTCAGCATGCGAGAATTTCAGCGAATTGCTGATGAGGTTTTGAAACAATTGTGCAAACTGAAATGGAATGACGCGGGCCATGCCCAGGCCTTCCACCACCACGCGCGCATTTTTAGCCTGGATGGTTTCCTTCATTTCTTCCAGCACCTCAGACAAGATCCCCGACAGGTCCGTATCGACAAATTCTTCATCGCGCCGGTTGGTTCTTGAATAGGTAAGCAGGTCATTGATCAGACTTCGCATGCGTTCTACCGAAAATGCAATCCGGTCAAAGAAATTTTTTCCCTGCTCCGAAAGATTGGGTAATTCGGATTCCATCAGCCGGTCAGAAAAGATCTGGATTTTACGCAGGGGCTCCTGCAGGTCGTGGCTCGCCACATAAGCAAATGATTCGAGTTCCGAATTCATGCTTTGCAGATCAGAGTTCTTTTTTTCCAGTTCGCGGGTTCGTTCCTTTACCTGGGCCTCCAGCTCCTGCGCAAACAGGTCCACGCGTTGTTTGGCCAGGTTGAGCTCCGTGACATCAGCGGCCGTGTTCATCACCGCATATACTGCACCACTTGCATCGAAAAGCGGCGTAAACGTATAGTTGAAATAGTAAGGTCGGATTTTCCCATCCTCCACAATATCCAGGTACTGATTTTTTGCATTGAAACTGACACCGGTTTGAAAAGCTTCTTCCAGTTGGTTGAAGATTTGCTGATTGCCGAGTTCCGGAAGAATTTCGGAATACAATTTCCCGATTACGTCCGGGCCTTTTCCCCACACATCAATGATCGACTGGTTGGCCAGCTGTATCCGCATCTCCCGCCCGACATACACACCAATAGGGAATGGTGCGTTGTTCACAATCGCCCGTACGCGCTCTTCGCTCTCTTCCACTCTTTTGCGTGACTGGACCTGCTCCGTCACATCGGTGGCGACCGCTAAAATGCCGACCACCTCGCCATTGGCATCATATAAAGGATCGTATTCAAAATTCACATATACTGTTACAAGCTTCCCCGCCCGGTATAATGTCACGGGTCTTTCATTGGCAACAAACGGAACACCTGTGTCATACACGGCGTCCAATAAGTCGCGGATGCCCTGGCCCTCGAGTTCCGGCATCGCCTCCAGAATTGGTTTTCCATTGACATCCGAAAAACTCCTGCCCCACAGTTCAAGGGCTTTGCCATTGACAATTTCAACAACATAGTTTGCTCCCGTGAAAATACCGATGGCCACAGGCGCCTGTAAGATGATCAGTCTGAGCCTCCGTTCATTTTCCATTAAGCTGCGTTGCACCTTGACCTGTTCCGTGATATCCTGCAGCGTACCATTCATCCGGTACGCCACCCGGTGCTCATCAAAACTGGCTTTCCCCTTCGCATGAACGATCCGCTCCACGCCTGTTACAGGATGGACAATGGTATATTGAATATCATACCGTCCGCCCGATGCATAGCTGAGTGATCCCTGGATCGCCGCAGTCACCGCATCACGGTCGGCCGGTGCGATGGCATCAATCGCATAGGACAATTCTATCTGCGACTTTGGCGGCAAACCAAACCATTCCATCAGGCGTTCGTTGGCCGAAAATTTATTGGTGATCGGATTATAATCATATGTTCCCAACTCGGCGGCCTCAATGGCAAATTCCAATTCGATTTTACTGTCAGCCAGCGATTGAAGGCTGGTTACCGTCTGTGTAGTCTCTGAACAAGCCACAAAAACGCCAGCCGGTTTGCCTGATTCATCTTTCACCGGACTATAACTGAACGTCCAGTACACATCTTCCATTTTTCCATTCCGAAAAATTGGCAACAGCTGGTTTTCATTCCAGGAGGCTTCACCTCCGCCCATCACCTGGCTGATTTGCGGTCCGATGGAGTACCAGATTTCCGGCCACACTTCTTTCCCCGGTTTGCCGAGCGCCTGCGGATGTTTGCCATTATTGCCCAGACTGGGCCGGTAGGCGTCATTATAAAAACAAATTGCCTCACTACCCCAGAAAAGAAACATGGGGAATTTGGTATTCAAAATAATGCTAAGGGTGGTCTTGAGACTCTGCGGCCACCCGTTGGGGCTTCCCAGGATATTTTTTGACCAGTCATACGCCCGCATAAGTGCTCCCATTTCTCCTCCGCCAGCGATAAAGGGATATTCCGATTGCTTCGTTGTCAAGTAAATGTTTTTTTATTGATCAGGCGCCTGTCAAATATAATTCTTTGTCACTTATTTTTTTTGCCTGTCGGAGTGAATGCCCTTTGCGTTCTTAGAATTGATCCGGATCCTTCGCTTTGGTCAGCTCCTGCTCCATTTCATTCTTGATCGCATGCTCCCTGTGCTGTTCATCGATCGAATGGGACTGCTGCAGGCTGTCCTGCGTCCGCGCAAAATCACTCAGTTTCGAATAATATTTCCGGATGATCTTCAGTTCATCTTCACTCATCCCTTCCACATTCACGAGGCGGTTACTCGCCAGTTCGTTGGCTGCCACCAGTTCATTTAATTTTAGCTGGATAGACAAAGAATCTTTGTTCTGTGATTTCTGGATCAGAAATACCATCAGAAAAGTGACGATACTGGAGGCGGTTTCGATGACCATCTGCCAGTGTTCCGAAAAATGAAAGTGAATGCCGGCGACCGCCCATCCCGCGACCAGGCAGAAAGCAATCAGCAGGGCGGTGTTGGTGCCTGCTGCAAGCATAATTTTTGTAGAAAGATTTTCAACAAAGAGCGAAAACGATTTGTAGTTAGCCATAGTGAACGAGTTTATCCTGAATTTTGCCATATACGCAGTGGCGCATCATTCAGATCAGTCGCCAATCCCGTGCCAGCAGATTACCGTTCCTCAAATCAGGACCAAACAATGAAGATATTTCAGCATCAGCTTACCCTCAAACCCCATCCCCGCGGATTTCATCTTATCACGGGCGATATCGAAGCCGCATTTCCGGAAATCCAATCCATGCAAAAAGGCATTTGCCAGGTCTTTATCCAGCATACGTCTGCTTCGCTTACGCTGAATGAAGATGCCGATCCGACCGTGCGACGGGATTTCGAAACCTTCTTTAATAAGCTGGTACCGGAGCATGCGCCTGGGTACCTGCACGATGCCGAAGGACCGGACGATATGCCCGCGCACCTGAAGGCCTCGCTCCTGGGCGCTTCCGTGATGATACCGATATCAAAGGGCAGGTTTGCATTGGGAACCTGGCAGGGCGTCTATCTCTGCGAACACCGCAACCACGGCACGGCCAGACGATTGCTGCTGACGGCCTGGGGAGAATGAAGATTATTTTGCCGCTTCGGCATGGATTAATTTCAACAGCGACTGATCGCCCGGTGCGTCGCCCAGCAGCTGCCAGATCATGATGCCGGATGCATGCTGTTTGGCCAGCAATACTTTCTTTTTGATAGTCGGCATACCATTGTAGTACATGGTATAACCAGCCGGAAGTGTTACCTGGTCGCTGTCTTTGGCATTTGGATATTTGGCAACGATGTCAGCATAGCTCATATCCATCGCCGGTGAACTGAGTTCAGGACCAAAGCCGTAACCATAAAATCCGACGCCGAGCACCAGTTTCTCTTTCGGAATTTTTCTTTCCAGCCGAAAATAATCCAGATCGCTTATCGCCTGCTCGTACGTTGAATGTGGCCCCGGTTTCGACGGTGTCCACGGGCCGGTATGGTCGTAACTCATCACATTCATAAAATCGAACTGCGCCAGCGCATCGTCCGTCAGTTTGTTTTTATAAAATGTCGCAATGGCAGCCGTCACGAGTTTGTGGTGCGGGTGAAAGGCCTTGACCAGGCCATGCACAAAACGTCCGTAGTTTCCATCAAGGTCGTCTCCCTCGATATCCACGTCAATTCCGTCCAGGTCATTCTTCAAAACCAGGTCAAGCAGCTGGTTGATAAAAAGATCCCGCTGCTGATCTTTCAGTAAAGCGTGATAATAAGGATGCGGGCTGCCCCCTGCTATGGATACCAGCACGGCTACCCGATGATGGTGGGCCGCCTGGACAAAGGAGGCCAGCTGGCTAAGGTCCTGCGACAAATGCCCGTCAGCATCCGGATTCAGAACGGCCAAGTTAATATGGGTCAGTTCGTCCCAGGGAAATTTTGCGGTATCGGCCGTCATCGCAGCCTGCAAATAATAATATCCAACGATGCGAAAATGAGCAGGCTGTTGACCAAAAGAATCAAGCCGGCCAAGACAACCAAAAAGAAAAAACAGCAGAAACTTTTTCATATGCTATGCGTTCACCAGGCGGTTCCACTCGGGATGACGTTTAAGATAGGTAACTACAAAAGGACAAAGCGGCTCCAGTTTCAGGTGATGATCTTCAATATAGTGCAGCACTTTTTCAACAACGGCCGTTCCCGCGCCTTTGCCTTCGAGCGATTCATCCACTTCTGTATGCGTAAGGGTAATCTTCGTTGGTGTCAGCATATAGGCTATCATGGCCATGGCATCGCCGACCTTCATTTCAAACCGGTGGGCTGTTGCATTATTAACGAGTGCTATCTGCTGATAGGCGGCATCCATATGGTAAATAATTTTTTGCTTCGATAAATTATTCGTCCACGGGAAGATAAGAAAAAAAACAGGCAGCGACTGTTCAAATTTGCCAGTGGCTGCCCGCTCGTTACACGCCGACTTAATAGGTTGCAGCGCTCGTTACCTTTTCAGTTTGCCAAGAATACTGTATGCCCTCATGATCCGCATTCAGGTTAATGTCGTTTTCGGCAATCTCCGTGAGGTTTGCATCCGTATCTTCTTCTTCCCGCAAGGTTCGGTCGAGGAGATCGGCGGCATCGTGGAGATTCATCGTAATGGCGAATTGAACAAGTGCACCATACGTTGCAATTTCATAATGTTCCACTTTCTGGGCGGCCATGATCAGTGCGGCATCTCTTGTCATCGTGCCTTCTTCCGTTTCGCCGATGATATTTTCAACCTCGCGTACCAATCCTTCAATAGCCTCGCATTTTTTTGCTTCAGGTTTTTGATTGATCATGGCGAACACTTTGTCAAGCCTTTTCGCATGCTTTTCTGTCTGCTGCAGGTGTTCAGAAAAGGCATCCTTGAGTTCATCGGTGGTGGCGGCATCACGCATGGTGCCCAGCGCTTTCGTCAGTTTCTGCTCTACATAATATATATCCTGCAGTTGCCGGATAAAGAATTTTTCCAGTTTGGAGCTTTCATGTGGCTTTGTTGCCTGGCTCGCCCTATCCTGATTTTCCCCGCTGCGGTTTTCTGTGTTGCGTGCGGTACCAGCGGCTGTTTGCCTGGTTGACTCCCGGTGGATGCCATTTGTTTTTGAATTCGGACTTGACTGTTTCATAATAATGAATTTGTAAAGCGGCCGGGTCATGTGAAGGATCCGGCCGCTTTCGTTTATAGTTTTCAATCGTTATTATCTTGCATTGCGATGGGAACTTCTGCTACCACCATATCCTGTTCTGCCCGAACGGCTGGTATGCCCATTGGAACTTTGCCTTGTACGGTATCCTGAAGAACCGTTATTATTTCCCTGCCGGTCATACTGATTATGACCCTGTGGATTGTTGCCTCCTTGTCTGCGATGCTGATCTCCCGATCCGGAACGGCCATTGTTTATGCCGCTTGACCCATTGTTGTTCGAACGGTTGCTCGACCTGAATGGCTGATCCCCGGAACGGTTAAATTGTCCGTTATAATTACTGAATTGTCCACCTGAATTGCGGTTACGGTTGTCGTAATTGTTTCCGATACCGGAACTGCGACGGTTGCGATCATCTGTTCTGTTTTGATCATAGCCTCTCTGACCGCCATTGCCCGAACGATTTCCCTGGTTATAGTCGCGGGCATTGTCCTGCCAGTAATCGTTGTTATTTTGTTGCCGGCCATCATTCCTGTTGTCATAGCCGTTAAAGGGGCGGTTATTATCATAGTCACCGCGCGGCTGATTTCTGAAGTCACCGCTGTTATTGCGGCCGTCGTAATTGTCCTCAAAATCATCCTGGTCATCGAAACGCGCATAAGGACGATTGTCATCCTGCTCGTCATCATCATAGTCATTTTGATCATAGTCACCCTGATCATAATCATCATCAAAATCATTACCGTACTGATTGCGTGCATAGCGGACATTATCATCGCTACGCTGCGCTCCCCGGCGACGCTGATCTGCGTCAGGGCCGGAGAATCCGCGCCTGCTTTCGTTTGATCTCATACATTTGATTTTAAAAAGTGAAAAATGGTATCAACAGATCATTTGCTGAAAAAATGATACCAGTTTGCGATAACAAAATCACAATTGCGAAATCGGATAAGCGGGTGAATGATCAGGATTGCTGATTGCTGATAAATATTTTTTGCATAGCCGGATCGTCCGGCTGAATAAAGGGCCGGATAATGAGCCGGTTGCCCTTGTCGTGGGTGAAGAAATTCCATACCCAGTTGGCCATGACCAATAATTTATTACGGAAACTCACCAGAAAACTTATATGAACAAATAACCAGATATACCAGGCGAGCCTTCCGCCAAAATGCAGTTTCCAGATATCCGCCACTGCCTTACCACGTCCGATGGTGGCGAGCGAGCCCTTGTTAAAATAGCTAAAAGGTTTTACGGATTTCCCCGCTGAAAGCGCCTTAAGATTTTTACCCACATAGGCTCCCATCTGTATGGCGGGTTGTGCCAGGCCGGGGTGGCCCTTCGGATACTGCTCAGATTTCATTTCTGCGATGTCTCCAACGGCGAAAATGTTTTTGCTTCCCTTGACCAGGCAGTTTTCATTTACCAGCAGGCGTCCCTTTTCTACCCATTCGGCGGGCAAACCGGGAATCTGGTCCCCACTGACGCCGGCGGTCCACAAAACAGTCTTCGTATCAATCAACTCGCCGGATTTTAAAGAAATGGTTTTGCCGTTGTAATCCTGCACCATCGTTTTGAGCTGGATGAGGATGCCCATTTTTTCGAGCGTGCGGAAAGCGATGGCGCTGGCCTGCGGCGACATGGTCGGCAGCAACCGGTCGACCCCTTCGATCAGGTAGATTTTCATTTCGCTGAAATCAAGCAGGGGATAATCTTTCGGAAGGATATGCCTGCGCAGTTCTGACAGGCCGCCGGCCATTTCAACACCGGTGGGACCACCGCCGGCGATCACGATCGTCATCACCGATTTCCTTTGCACGGGGTCGCTGATCATGCTGGCCTGGTCAAACAGCTGGATTAGCTGGCTGCGCAGGTTCAGCGCGTCCGGAATAAATTTAAGCGGGAAGGCGTATTTTTTCATCTGGTCGTTCCCGAAGAAATTCGTTTTCATGCCGTTCGCGATGATCAGAAAATCATACCGGAGGTTACCCAGTTCGGTGCTGACGGTATTGTCTGCAGGAGAAATGCCGGTGACTTTCAGGTTCCTGAAATGAAAATCGTCATAGCCCGCGATAATTTTCCGCACGGGACCCGCGATCGAATCGGCTTCCAGGCTGGCGGTTGCCACCTGGTACAGCAATGGCTGGAACGTGTGATAATTATTCTTGTCAAAGATCACCACCTGGAATCCCTGGTGTTTTAATTTCCTGATGGCATTGATTCCGCCAAAGCCGCTGCCGATGATTACGACCCGGGGCTTGGAGGTGTCGGGTATGTTTAAGGTGATTTCCATATACTTTGTTTTCTTGTTTCACGCAAAGACGCAATGGTCTCGCAAAGGCGCAAAGTTCGGTTAACGCTTCAAAAATAAAGGCATCTTTACAGCGGAAAAAACTTGGCACCTTTGCGGGACCTTTGCGTCTTTGCGTGAAACAATACAAACGCAATATGCAACTAGCCCGCCAGCACCTTCCTGCACTTGTCTAAAAAATGAGACGACTGGTTTTCTCTGGAGAAAAATGCATGATAAATGGTATCGTGGTAGGTGGTACCCGGACCAAATACCGGATGCTCCGGATGATGCAGATACCATTTCTCTTCTTCGATATGCGTAGGCCACCAGTAGCGGATCTTTCCGCCCCGGCGGGCGATTTCTTCAGAAAGATTTTGTCCGCCATCCATGTCCGCCGTCATCCGCATGTCAGGATAATTCAACTCACGCAGGTAAGCCGTGGAAATCGCAAAGAAAAATGGTGAAACGTACAAATTTTTTGCTTCGCGGAGATGATTGGCCGTTTGTGCCGCGCCGACGATGGTTCCGGGTGCCAGCAAATCATCCAGCAACCGCTGCAGCCAGTCCCAGCGCACAGGGATGCAGTCAATATCAAAAACGATCAGGTAATCGGTATCGGTTACGGTCCGGCATATATGATTCAGGAAATCTCCGTGCTCCTGGTACTTGTTATTCATGATATGATTAACAGAATACCCATAATGGGCAAAAACCGCTTTTTGCATTTTGGGCACTTCCGGATTCACCTTATCGTTGTAATAAGAAAATATTTTAAACAGCGATCGCTGCGGCGCCGGCTTACTGAAAAGGGACATCTTGGTTATTTGTGATAGTAAAATCTTTTAATCCGGGATTTCACGGGGTCGGCAGAAAGATCGAATGGTGCAAGATAATAAAACGCGAGGGCTTCATCCGATGCCACGCGCCCCGACCATCCGGCACGCGCCAGCAGTGATCTCAGCGGCGACAGCAACAGGATGCGCCAGCGGTTTTTATCCCTGTTCCGGCGCAGCACCCGGATGGCCAGATCATATTGTTCCAGCACTTTCCCCGCCTGCAGAATACCTGCCATCAGGCGGTCACGGTAAGCGATCGTCAGTCTTTCCTTTGGGATGAAATGCGCCAGATGCATTTGTTCGTCATAATACAGCGTATAGTTCCACAGGAGTAACCGTTTACAAAATTCAAAATCATCCCCGGTACTCAGTTGTTCACCGTTCCTGCCGTTGAGCAGGGAAGGATATTTCGGATCGAAAACCGCAAGAAAAACGGATCGTCGGGTAACGAGTCCGGCTCCGAGTACAAAACCTTTCCATGTTACGTCGCCGGAGGCCGGGGCCGGAATGCCGATGGCGTAT
>CAZZYD010000138.1:0-9720 GCA_964658175.1 uncultured Puia sp.
AGGATCCTGCCACCATCACGGAAATCAACCGGATTTGTTTTCAGGCGAATCCTGACCCTTACCGGGTTAATATGGTGGAAATGTTTACAGCCCGCGGAATGGAAGTGGATGTATTTGGCAATGGCTGGCAAAAAACAAGGCTGGCAACGAATGATAAAGTCCGCATTTTTGGCATCGCCCCACGGGCCGAGTTCTGGAAACTAAACCAGGAATACCGGGTACAGCTGAATTTGTTCAGGGCTTATAATGTAGGTTCTCACAACATGCGGACCTTCGAAATTCCTGTAGTGGGGGGAATCCAGCTGACGCCCTACAGTGCCGAGCAGGCGCAATTTTTTTCACAAGGGGAAGAAATTTTCTTTTTCCGGGATGACCGCGAAATGCTGCACCAGGCAAATATGCTGCTTTCGCTGGATGCGGACAGGGTGGCTGAAATCCGGCATCGGGCCAGGCAACGCTCATTGACGTCTCCCTACAGTTTTGAAGACCGCGCGGTGACGGTATACAATACGTTTCAAAAAATGAAGGAATGGTGACGATCTCCTGCAGCGGTAAATTACACGCGTTCGCACTGGCGGAACAGATGGAACGGCACCGCCTGCTGGATGAATTCGATACGACCTACGCATCATTTAAAAATACCTTTCTCCACCGGTATGTAAAACGTACCGATAAGGAGTCGATCCCTGTGGAGAAAATCCAGACAAATACTGTCCTGGCATTTCCAGCCAAACTCTGGCAAACGAAATCACATGTATGGAATCAGTTCTTTGATGAATGGGTGGCGCGGCGATTGAAAAAAAGTCTGAGTAAAGTATTTATTGGCTGGAGTGGCATGAGTCTGGTATCCATGGGCGTTGCAAAAAAAAAGGGCATGCTTACGATCCTGGAGCGTGGGTCATCTCATATCGAAGTGCAGGACAGGATACTCCAGGAAGAATATAAAAAATTTGGACAGCCATTTTCAGTGCATCCGGCCGTAATCGAAAAAGAATTGAAAGAATACGAGGCCGCGGATTATATTTCTGTGCCGTCGTTTTTCGTTCGGGATAGTTTTATGGAGCAGGGCGTTTCCGCCGACAAATTATTTCTCAATCCATACGGGGTGAGTTCGTTTTTTACCACCGGAGATATGGCTGCGGGCCAGACTGGGCAGAAAATATTCCGAATCGTGTATGTCGGTGGCATTTCGGTCCGCAAAGGACTCATTTATTTGTTCAGGGCCCTGGCATCTCTGTCTATTCCGTCCTCAATGTATGAAGTGTGGTTTCTGGGCACCATAGAGCCGTTGATGCAGGAGAAAATCAGGGAGTATCAACAGCCAAACTGGAAATTCTGGGGGCAGATCGATCATTATGAGCTGCCCACCTATCTCCGGCAATGTGACCTGGGTGTACAACCTTCCCTGGAAGAAGGGTTAAGTATGGTAATACCCCAGATGATGAGTTGCGGCTTGCCGGTGATTGCATCGACGAACAGCGGCGGGGCCAATATGATCACCGATACCGTGGATGGCTTCATCGTACCGATCCGCGATCCGAAAGCCATTGCCGAAAAGATAGAATGGTTGTATGGGCATACTGATTTCCTGCATATCATGCAGAAGAAGGCCGGTGCGTCCATCAGCGAACAATTCACCTGGAATAAATATGGTGACCGGTATAGCCAATTTATTAAAACCGTCATTTCTTCGGAGGGAAAGGCATGATGGCGACAACAGCAGGGAGGAATCTGGTCGTAGCGATCTATTCGCACCCTGAATATTATCCGCCCACGCTGAGCGCGCTGGAAAACCTGTCACCCCTATATGAGCGGATCATTGTAGTGCATGGAAATATCAGCGGGTTCGACTGGAAATATCCGGATAATGTAACCCTCGTAGGACCGGAGGAACGATTTCCCGCAGGAACCGTTGAACTGCAGCCGCTGTCAAAAAAAATTGCGGCATTCATCGGTTTTACAAAGATGTTCCGATCCATGGTAAAAACCCATCGGGCAGATACCGTGCTGATCTATGATACGATGCCAGTCCTGAGCTGGCGGTTGATTTCAAAAACAGTGAACAAGCCGAAATTTCTCTGGTATCATAACCATGATGTGATTGAAGCAGCATATACCCGAAAATACAGCCTGGCCTGGTGGGCTTGGAAGAGTCATCGCTGGCTGTTTCAGCGGCTGAAGATCTTTTCCTTACCGGCCCATGAAAGAAAAGAACAGTTTCCGATGAAAAAGCTGCGCGGCGGGTTTTTTTTCCTGCCAAACTTTCCATCGATGAAAATTTATGGAACGGTCAGCCGTTTGCCGCTTCAGGCCGGCCAAACCGTGCGACTGTTGTTTCAGGGAAGCATCGGGCCGTTGCATGGCCTGGAAGAAATCATCCCGCTGCTGGGAGAAACCTTTGACGGTCATCCGGTTGAATTGGTGCTGAAAGGATTTGTGCAGCCCGACTATCTGGAGAAATTGAAGAAACTGGCGGTCGAAGCCGGTCAGGAAAATAAGATCATTTACATTGGACCGACAGGATACCGTGAAGTGATAAAAAATGCGGCTACCTGCCATATTGGTATTGGTATACACCGGAAGCAGGATATCATGAACCAGACCCTGGGCACGGCCTCCAACAAAATTTACGAATATGCGGCCAGCGGACTGCCTGTGTTGCTGAACGACAATCCGCATTTTCGGCAAACGCTTGAAAAATATGCATGGGTTGCCTTTACTGACAGCAGCCGGTCTTCTCTCAAAACGCATATTGGCAAGATGGTTCAGTCCTGGGATTCGTTCAGCGCGGACGCCAGGCATGATTTTCTGGGCGATTTGTCATTTGAACATTATTTTAAACCCGTTCGGGAATTTTTGGAAACAGGAAATTGATATGCTTACATCCGGTCAGAAGATAAAATATTTAGTGGATTCGTTTCTTCATGTGGGGCAAAAAGTTCAATGTACGTTTTGCGGAAGCACGGATTGTAAAGTAGTGGACAGAAAGTACCTGGTAACAACGCTCATGGAATGCCAGCACTGCCATTTATATTTTAGATTTCCGGTGGATGCCAAAACGACCAACCACGATTTTTATCAGACCGAATACCAGGAACAGGATCAGATTACAACAGATCTGCCGGATCGGGAACAGTTGAAGGAAATCATGGACGCTGGATTTACCCAGGGAAATAAGAGCGGTGCGCGGTTTTTGGATTTATTCAAAAAACTTTTTCCTGAAAAAAAGACACTTTCAATCATTGACTATGGATGTAACTGGGGTTATTTTTCCTGGCAGTTTCAACAAGCCGGTCACCTGGTTCAAGGTTATGAGATCTCGATGTCACGTGCTGCTTTCGGCGTGGAGCAACTAGGCGTAAATATCGTAACCAGTGAAAAAGATCTGTTCGGCGGCGTTGATATCTTTTTCTCATCGCATGTGATCGAACATCATCCGGATCTGCCGTCTATGATCAATTTGGCAAAACGTTTGCTTGCACCTGGCGGATATTTTGTAGCCATTTCCCCTAATGGAAGTGCCGCCTACCAGCAGAAAAACCCGGATGGTTTCCATCATGCCTGGGGTAAGGTGCATCCTAATTTCCTGAGCGCAACTTTCTATCAGTATATTTTTAGTGATTTTCCTTATTATATTGGAAGTAGTCCGATTGAAACCGGCAAAACCGGTCCCCTGCATGCCGGGGAACATATAGTAGACCGGCTCGACGGTGATGAGCTGATGGTTATTACCAAACTACGCTAGGCGAAGAGATGAACATGAAGTTGAAAATAGGGCTGTTTAGTTTCATCTTGTTTGTTTTTATTTACTCAAACAACGAGCTGACATTTATGGAATCTATTTCCGTAACGCTGCTCGTTTATTTTTTTGGGGAGTTTGTGTATGATTTGGGAAAGCGGATTAATATAATGGATTTGGGTGTTTTAATGATGGTTCTGACCTGTCTGGTAGTTCCCGTCGCTTTTTATCATTATTATACTATTGACTTTCCGCTTGCACGGATCTGGGTAAAATACATGCCCATCTCATCGGATGAGTATTTTTCGTTTGCACTACCCGCGGTTTTTGCCATGGCCATTGGGCTTAGGATCCCATTGAAAAAATTACAGATCAACAAAAATCCTGAGATATATGTCAGTAATGTGAGGAAGTATTTGGAAGAAAAACCGAATTTAGGTATAACACTTATTGGAACAGGGCTTGTTTTTGGTTTTCTTGATTTCCTTGCTCCTGCCAATCTTGCCCAGGTTTTTGGACTTGCTGCGCATCTCTCTTTTGTTGGCGTTTTTTATGTTATTTACTCTCCTTCCAAGCAGAAACCCTGGGTGGTGACGGGTGTACTTGCACTGACCCTGGCACAATCGCTGATAACTGGGATGTTCGGAGAATTGATTTACATGCTTGCTTGTTCCCTGACGCTTCTTTTTTTGGGCTCTAAGATCAAATTCGGGGCTAAGCTGGGCTATGCCGTGCTTGGCTTGTTCTTTATCGTTTTACTTCAGTCTGTGAAAGCCGATTATCGGGCTAAAACCTGGGCCAGGGAAAGTACTGGAAGCGATCCGGTATATTTTGCACAGCTGATTGTAAAAAGGATCGGTGATTTTGACGAGTTCGTTAACCCAAGAAATCTTTTTTTTACCTCCGTTCGGATGAATCAGGGGTGGCTTGTGGCAGTCACCATGAAACGCGTACCGGACAAATATCCATTTGCCTACGGAGAAACGATTGGTATGTCAGTCGCCGCCACCATCGTTCCCCGTTTCCTCTGGCCTGATAAGCCGGAAGCCGGAGGGGCCGCAAACTTAAAGCGCTTCTGGGGATATAACCTGGTGGGCTACAGCATGAATATTGGTCCGTTAGGAGAAGCCTATGCAAATTTTGATAAACTGGGCGGGGTAATATTCATGTTTTTTTACGGACTGTTCTTCAATTTTATGCTGTCTTCCATTCTTAAGTTTGCCGAACGGCGACCTACGATCGTCCTTTGGTTGCCCTTTCTGTTTTATTATGCTATCAGCGCTGAAACGGATTTGCTTACTACTATGGGCTCGCTGATCAAAGGACTGATGTTTACCTGGTTCGTGTACGCTGTGTACCGGATCGCTTTCCGGCTGGACCTTTGATGAAAACCGTTCACTATTTTTATCGCCATCCGTATCAATTATACTTTAGCATTGAAAAACTCTTCAATGGAATCTCAGCCCAAATAAACAGCAGCAACGCCGGCTTTGAAATAAAAACGTTTACCCTCCCTTTCATGGTAGGGTTTGGGAATATTTGGAAAAATATACGTTTCGTTAAACAGCATCAGGGACAAATCAATCATATTACCGGAGATGCCCACTATGCGATTCTTGGCTGTGACAAAAACGCCTTTAATGTACTGACCGTCCATGATTGTGTGTTATTAACGCAGATATCCAAAACGAATCTCCGGTATTGGTTTATTAAATGGGTCTGGTATTCGCTGCCTGTAAAAAAAGCGAATGTGATTACCGTAATATCCGAGAATACCAAACGCGATCTCATAAATTATACCGGATGCCATCCGGATAAGATAGTCGTCATTGAAAATTACCTGGACAGTAAATTCTCTTTTTCCCCCCACATTTTTAATGAGCAAAGGCCAACCATACTTTTTATTGGCACGGCCGCCAACAAAAATCTGAACCGGTTGATCGAAGCATTGAATGGTATGCCGGTTTTTTTACAGATCGTAGGACATATAAGCGAAGAACAGCGCGCATTGCTGTCGCGAAACGGCCTCGGATATGCTATCGACGCTCAATTATCAATCGATGCATTAATTGGTAAATATCAGACCTGCGACCTACTCGCTTTCCCATCCATTTATGAAGGCTTTGGCCTTCCGATCATTGAAGCGCAAGCTACTGGGCGGGTCGTTTTAACGAGTAACCTGTCACCCATGAAGGAAGTGGCGGGAAACGGGGCTTGTTTAATTGATCCGCTAAGTATTGAATCGATCAGAAATGGAATGGAGCGCATTATCGGGGATAAATCTTTCAGGGATAACCTGGTTGAGTTGGGCAAAGAGAATGCTCAACGGTTTGAATTGAAGCAGGTAGCAGAAAATTATTTAGCTATTTACCGTCACGCGACTTAACAAACCCATGTATAAGAGCTTCATACCCGTCATTTTATTTCTTTTTCTGATGGCGGATATATACGCGCAGGGAAGAGAAGAATTTAATGGAGCGTTTTCATCCTGGGCAAATGTACGGACCCGTTTTGGCGCGGGCAAAACGGGCGATGACACAAAGGCGCTTCAACAGGCGATCGATTCACTTTCATTATTTCTTGCGCCAACATTTAATAATAATGGTTCCACAAAATATATTGTCATTTATCTTCCCGCAGGAATTTATCAGATTTCCGGTACGCTTCACCTAACCGGAAAAATCGCCTGCTCGATCATCGGCGAAGACCCGGAGAAAACAATTATACGATGGACGGGTGCCGACCAGGATACCATGCTTTCTGCCAACGGATCTTCATATTTCAAAATAAGCCGCATTACCTGGGACGGTGGCACACATAAGGGAATTGAGGCGATCGGCTTGCATTGGCTGGACAATAAAGGAACACGTTTCGCGCCCACCAGCATTGAGTTTTCTGATTTGATTTTCAAAAATCTGACCTTCGGTTTTTTCGGCGGTACACTTGGAAGTGACGGTACAGGCGCTAACGACGCCGAAGTTGCGATTAAACGGTGCCGCTTCTATAACTGCGAAGAGGCTGCCATAGCCATTAAGGGATACAATGCGCTTGACTACTGGATATGGGATTGCGCGTTTCATGATTGCGGGCGTGGCATTTACTGTGTTTTAGGAAATTATCATGTTTATCATTCTGCATTTTACAATTCAACTACGGCGGATCTCGACAATACAGGTCCGTATTACTGTTCCGTGCGGGGCTGTTATTCGCTGAACGCTCACGTGTTTTCTGCTGATCGGGGTTCCAGCAGTAATCCGTTCAAGCGGATTTTTGAAAATAATCTGGTTGAACAGGTGAGGGATATACCTATCCAGTATTTTAATATGGGTAAGATCACCCTGATGAACAATATTTTTCACGATACAAAATCACCACTACCATTTACTATCAACTATGGCGGCTGGTATCCGGCTATCTACCAGCTGTTGTCTATCAATAATTATTATGAAGACAGCGTTTATGTACATAGCCGCACAGACCATCCTTACAAATTTTATGCAATCAATGACCAGCCCAGGTTTAAAAAGGGATCACGCAGATTCCCGCGATTTGAGGAGAATCCTTTTCTTTCGTTTATAAAACGAACCGTGTACGAAGTCAGGGAAACTGCTTCTACAAACGAAATCCAACTTATCGTAAATCAGGCTGCGAGCCAGAAAGAAAAGCGGGCTGTTATTCATTTTGGGGCAGGAATCTATCAGTTTACGGGTTCGGTGATTGTTCCGCCAAATACAGATATTCAATTTGTTGGCGATGGTATTCTGGGTGCCACCATATTCAGGCGACTGAAAGCAGATCAACCTTATCCGTTTTTTGTGGCAAGCGGATCATCTAAAGTTGTTTTCCGTGATTTTGGAATACAAACGGCGATGATCAAAGGCACGCCCGCGATTCGGTTTACAGATTTTGACCGGCCATCAGCGGAAGTACACCTGGACCAGATCTACACAGATGCAAAAACATGTTTGCTGATAGAAAACAGTGATTATGCTTATTTCCAAAAAGACAATGCTTTCCATTCTGCCGGAAATACGCTGATTGGCGGTAAGAAAACGAACCGGGGTAATGGAACAGGCGGTTTATTTTGCTTCGGTGGTCAGGGAGCCAAGACATCTCTTCAGAATAATGCCGTGATGGTGGTAAAGGACTGTTGGTGGGAAGGAGCCAAAAAGAAGGACTTCCTGCCTGTTGATCTATCCGGATCCGGAAGATTTACATATCAGGGCGCATTGCTGGCGCCCGGCGACCTGGATTCGACGGCTACCATCCGGATCAGTCATTTTTCCGGGAAAGTGACGTTGTCAGATATGTATGTGTGGGGAGGTATGAACGCCATGCCTGCGCCATCATTGAAATTATTTGTCTGGAATGTGCATTTTATGGTGAAAGAAGACGCTGGCAGTTTTATCAATACAAGCGATAAATATCCTCTCGGGATGGCAGGTATTTCCACTGCTTGTGCTAAAAGCCAGTCCGGTACCTGTACGGATGATGCGATGAAATCACCTCCCGATATTTTCAGAAATATAACCGACACACTTGGTTTTATAAAGGAAATGACTGCCGACATGCGCGCCGCCGTCCCAAGAACTTTTCGCGATCTGCCGTCCGGGACAACCAACATTTTAATTTCCCGCGTATCCGTGTCTGGCGGGGATATTGCTTTTGAATTTAAACAGGACTGATCCATTATGTGCGGCATCGCCGGTATATTATATAAAACGAATCCAGTCCCGACCGGACTAATAAAAAAGATGTCGGATGCCATCTGCCACCGCGGGCCGGATTCCGATGGATTTTTTACGGACAATGAACTGGCATTCGGCCATCGCCGCTTATCCATCCTCGACCTCTCTGATGCGGCGAACCAGCCCTTCACCGATCCGTCCGGCAGATATGTGATGGTTTACAATGGCGAGATCTATAATTACCTCGACGTAAAACCCAAACTGCCTGAATACGATTTCAAAACGACGGGTGATACCGAACTGGTGCTGGCGGCATACATAAAATGGGGCAGCGCCTTCCTCGACTTTCTCCGGGGAATGTATACGATCGCTATCTGGGACCGCGAACAAAGAGAACTGTTCGTCGCACGCGACCGGCTCGGCGTCAAACCCCTTTACTATTTTTATGATGAGGAAAAATTCATCTTTGCTTCGGAATTGCGCGGGGTGATGGCCTCCGGACTGATGGACCGCAAACTGGATGAGGAAGCGATATCGGAATATTTCCGGTATCAGTCTATCGGATATCCTTATTCCGGCATCCGGGGCATCCGCCAGATGGAGGCAGGCACCTGGATGAAGATCCAGCATGGACGCATGGAGCAAAAAAAATATTGGGATGTAACCACGCTTCATACCGGTTACGATTTCTCGAATGTTTCGGTCATCCACAAAACAGTCAAGGAACTGCTCCTGCAATCCGTTCACCGCCGCCTGATCAGCGATGTGCCGCTCGGTGCGTTTCTTTCCGGCGGGATCGATTCCAGCGCGGTCGTCGGTCTGATGAGGGAAGCGGGCGACAGTCACCCGAACACATTTAATATATCTTTTGACGAGAAAGAATACGATGAATCGGTCTATGCGGATATCATCGCAAAAAAATTCAATACAAACCATACCCGCATTCACCTTCGTCCGGAAACGATGCTGGATGAACTGTCCAACGCACTCGACGCCATGGATATTCCGACGGGGGACGGGATCAACACCTATGTCGTTTCCAAAGCCGTGCGCAAACAGGGTATCACGGTGGCGCTTTCGGGCGCCGGGGGTGATGAACTTTTTGCCGGCTACAATATCTTCTCGAATTTCCTGCAACTCCAACGACGTGCTGCCTGGTGGCATACACCCGGTCCGTTGAAATCGCTGTTCGGCATGTTGCTCGGACCGGGCGCAAAAAAAGACCGCATGCGGCAAATGCTGCAGCTGCCGTCCCCCGCCATAGAAAATATGTATCCCGTCTTCAGGCAGTTG
>CAZZYD010000139.1:0-9691 GCA_964658175.1 uncultured Puia sp.
GACATTAAAACACTGGTCGCCGCCAATCCGCAGCAAACGTTTGTGCTGGATAATTGTGGAAGTCCGGCGGCGGATAAACCCCTCTCGGCAGCGTGGTCGCGACAGATAGAGGAATTGGCGGCTTTGCCAAACCTCCACTGCAAACTTTCCGGGCTGCTGACCCTGGCCAAATGGAAAAACTGGAGTCCGGCACAATTCTATCCATTCCTGGATATCCTGTTTGGGGCTTTCGGACCGGACAGGCTGATGTTTGGCAGTGACTGGCCCTATATGCTGCTGTCGGGCATGTACGTGCAATGGAAGAGCCTGCTCGAAAAATATATGGAGCCGATGCTGGAAGAAGACCGCGAAAAAATTTTCAGCGGCAATGCAGTGCAGGTCTATCGTCTTTGATTTTATTTACCACCCAGTTTCAATAATATCATTCTAATGTTCAATTTATTTTTTTCGCGTCCGCGGGGAGCTGTCACACTGGTCTTTTTATTTTTTTTATCCGCGGTCCGCGCCCAATCCACCAAAACGGATCCCTGGATCATCCGGGCGGATTCTGTGGATCCGAACCACTACTACGGGATTACGGTGGCCAATGGAATGATCGGCATCGTTTCCGCGCCCGAACCATTCCGTGTAAAGGATGTGGTACTGGCAGGCACCTACGATTTGTATGGCAGGGGCAGGGTCAGCAATTTTTTGCGCAGTTTCAATCTGTTGAACATGCATTTTGAAGTGGATGGTCATCAGCTGGACGCCGGCGATGCGCAGCATATGCAGCAGACCATCGATATGGAACATGCCGGCTTCACTGCCAGCTTCGACTACGCCGACAAGGCCAGTATTACCTACAGTTATTACGCGTTGCGGCAATTGCCATTTACGGTGTTGATGGACATATCGGTGACCGCGAAAAAAGATATCGAGATCACGCCGGCGAGTGTGATGGAAGCGCCGGATGCGCTGCGCGATGTACAGAACTATTACAATGAAATTGACCGGCCGCATGTACTGATCTCGCTGCTGACGTCGACGGCGAAAAGTCCCACCGGCAAACTGCAGCTCTGTGCATCCAATACATTTCTGTTTGATGAACCGCATGGCCAGGAGCCGCGCATCATCCATGAAATGTGGGACAACAATATGCACCTGCTCAAGTTTTCAAAAAAGATCAAAGCCGGGGAGACCTACCGGTTTTCCATTGCAGGCTCTTCCATCAGTTCCGCCCAGCACGAGGATCCGCTGAATGAAGCCGAGCGGCTGACTATTTTCGCAAAGCTGGAAGGCCGCGAGCGCCTGCTGGACTTTCATAAAAAGGCCTGGGCCGAATTGTGGAAAAGCGATATCCGTGTGGAGGGCGACGACCAGACACAGCAGGATATCCACAGCATGCTCTACCACCTGTATTCATTTTCGCGTGCGGGTACCAGCCTCAGTCCTTCTCCGATGGGACTCAGCGGTCTTGGTTACAATGGCCATGTGTTCTGGGATGCCGATCTGTGGATGTATCCGGCCGTCCTCATCCTCCATCCTGAAATTGCGAAATCGATGGTCGAGTACCGGTATGACAGATTGGAGCCGGCCAGGCAAAATGCTTTCGAACACGGATTTAAAGGGGCTATGTTTCCCTGGGAAAGTGCCGGCACCGGGGTGGAGGAGACGCCTGTGTGGGCGCTGAGTGGACCCTTCGAACAGCATATCACGGCCTGTGTGGGACTGGCCGCCTGGCAATATTACTGTGTGACCCAGGATAAGAAGTGGCTGCTGGAAAAGGGCTGGCCGCTGATGTCTGCCGCGGCCGATTTCTGGGCGTCGAGGGTGGAGCGGAACGGGCCGGGACACTATGATATAAAAAATGTGGTGGCCTCCGACGAGTGGGCTGAAAACGTGGACAACGATGCCTTTACGAATGCGGCAGCCAAAATGCTGCTGCTGCATACCGCTGAAGCGGCGCGGGTACTGGGCCTGACGCCCGACCCCGACTGGGCACTGGTGGCGGCAAACATTCCCATCCTTACGCTCCCTGACGGGGTCACGCGCGAGCATGGCAGCTACCAGGGCGAAGGGATCAAACAGGCAGATGTAAATCTCCTCGCTTACCCGCTAAAACTGATAACAGACCCCATCCGGATAAAAAAGGACCTTTCCTATTATCAATCCAGGGTGCCGACGGAAGGAACACCCGCCATGACGGAAGCGATCTTCGCCCTGCTCTATGCCAGGCTCGGCCAGGGAGACAGCGCCCTCCGCTATTTCAAAGAAGGATACGAACCAAACCTCAACCCGCCATTCCGCGTGATCGCCGAAACCAAAGGCGGCACCAATCCTTATTTTGCCACCGGCGCCGGCGGTCTCGTGCAGGCCCTGCTGATGGGATTCGGGGGGCTCGATATAAGCTCCGGAGGCATCGTTCAGATCCCTTCTAAATTACCCGCCGGCTGGAAAAAACTGATTATTACCGGTGTCGGCCCCGCGAAGAAAACTTATGTTGTTAAATAATTTTTTGTAATTTGCCCGCGACTGTGAGAAAAATTGCCTCCATATTATTACTCGCCATCCTGGCTTTCAACTGGATCGGTTACCAGTTTTTCAGTGACTATCTGCAGGACCGCGCTGATAACAATTTCACCGCCGCGATCGACGAAAACCGCTACAACGAATCGGAACTCGTTTCCGTTAAAGTGCCCGCCAGTTATCTTTCCGGCTATGTTCATAATAATCAGTTTGAACGCGTAGACGGTAAAGTGGATATCGACGGCGTACAATACAACTATGTAAAACGGCGCATTGCCAACGACTCCCTCGAATTTCTTTGTATTCCCAATCATACTGCCACCCGCATACAATCTGCCAAAGAGGATTTCTTCAAACTCGTCAATGACCTGCAACATCCGGGTCAGGGCAAGAAAGCGGATCAGCATAATGTATCAAAAAGCTTTTCACCGGATCTGATGTCCGGTCTGGACGGTTTATCCATCACCCGCCTGGCGCCGTCTGCAATCCAGACCACCGCCCGGTATCTTTGTACGCTCCCATCACCAGTCCTCACAGTCAAAGGACAGCCACCCTGTTCCCTGACGGCGTAAAATCATCCTGATTTTGCAACCTGACCCGCTGTTTGCCAACAGCCGGTAGTCGCCCCAGTTTTTACCATTCCATCAATGAAATTTTTTACTGCCTTCAGCACACGCATGCATACGCGTTTGTAAACCGTATCCGAACCCATTTTTCTGCGCTTCGTGGAAAAACAGGTCGTCCCGGCAGCCATGATTTCATATTGGGAAGACAAAATAATCGAAACAAACATTCCACTTACTAACTGACGAACAAAATGAAAAAGACTCTAGTTATCGCCCTCCTGATCACGGCATGCTTTATTCAAAAAACAAATGCACAGGGCTGTGTGGCCATCAAGAGTGTGGGCAATGCCTCGATGTTGGAACATCCTGACAGCACCAGCGAAAAATACTGGCAGGTCAGTACCACCAACCGTTATTTCCGCTCTTTCAGGCATTTTTCCGGCACGAAAGAAAACGTTGCCCGTTTAACAGACGGCAGCGCGGTGATCAATCACCAGGAATCTTTCGACATCGGCATCACCCATGCCATCAGCAACCGCTGGTCGTATTTTATCGATATCCCCATTCTTTCCAACGCACGTTCCTCTGAATACGAACACGGCCTGGTGAATGGCGTGTATATCAAAAAAGAAAGACACACCATGCATACATTCGGCATCGGCGACGTACGCGCTGCCCTCTATGCCTGGGTGCTGGATCCGAAAAAACACAGCCGTTTCAATGTGCAGGTAGGGCTTGGCATCAAGCTGCCGACCGGCGATTATAACGCACAGGATTACTGGTACAATGTAGGGCCGAATGGCAGTAAAGAACTGCGCCCGGTAGATCCATCCATCCAGCTTGGAGATGGCGGTACAGGTTTTACGGCAGAAATCAATGCGTTTGCTTTTATCACCCGTCAGCTTTCCGTATACACGAATGGCTACTATCTCTCGAATCCAAGGGAACAGAATGGCACCCGCACCTATCGCGAAACGCTTTCTCCGGCCCTGGCCAACGAGGCGATCACGAGTGTGCCTGACCAATACCTGTTCCGCGCTGGATTAAACTATGCCCTGCCGGTGAAAGGATTGTCTGTTTCCGGTGGCGCACGCCTGGAAGGCATTCCGGTAAATGACCTGATCGGCGGCAGTGATGATTTCCGTCGCCCCGGCTATATCTGGTCGATCGAACCAAGCGTGTATTACACCTATAAAAAATACAGCGCGTATGTATCTGTTCCATGGGCTGTATACCGCAACCGCACGCAGAGCAATACGGACAAGGAAAATTCAGCAAAGACCGGCACGCACGTGCAGGGAGATGCTGCTTTCGCGGATTACGTTGTAAATGTTGGTTTCTCAGTAAGATTCTAAATCGGAAAAAAAATAACTCTATACCATGCATTTCACCAAACGGGCATTCGGAATCCTGCTGCTGATGACAACGATCTTCGGTTCCATTCAGCTGAAAGCGCAAACCGAAGACGATGCCATCATGATGAACAAAAAGCAGTTCTGTAATGGCATCACCTACACCAATAATCACTGGAAAGAATATTGGGAGGGTACTTTCAAAAGAACAAACCAGAACATCGGTAAAATCACCACCCAGTCAACGGTTTTAATGTCAGCATATGGCATAACCAATGATCTGAACATACTGGCCGGCGTACCTTATGTATGGACAAAGTCATCTGAAGGTACCCTGCATGGTTTAAAAGGATTCCAGGACCTGAGCCTGCACGTAAAATGGCGCTTTCTGAAACTGCCGGTCAGCGGCGGTACGCTTTCCTTATTCGCCGTCGGCGGCTTCAGCACGCCGCTTTCGAATTACTCGGTAGATTTTCTGCCGATGTCGATCGGACTGGGCACAACCAATGTCAGCGGAAGGCTTACGGCCGATTACCAGCACGGTATTTTCTACGCCACATTGTCCAGTGCGTATACCCGGCGCAGTAATGTAAAGCTCGACAGAACATCCTACTATACCACGGGCATCCATTATACCAACGAAGTGGAAATGCCCAATGTGGTTAACAGCAATTTTAACCTCGGTATCCGGAAAAAATACCTGATCGCGGAAGCCGTGCTGATGAACATGATTACGACAGGGGGTTTCGACATGCGGAAAAACGATATGCCTTTTGTCAGCAACAAGATGAACAGTACAAGCCTGGGCGTGCATGCCAAATACACGCTCCAGTTCTTTCAGCCGTTGCAGATCATTGGCGGCGCCGACCGCACCATCAATGGATTTTCCAAAAACAGCTCTTCGCCTTTTACCAGCCGCAATGTGGGGCAGGCCTGGAATTATTTCATAGGTGCTTATTATCGTTTTACGTTCAAATCGAAAACCGTTGCAAAAAATTAATATGAAAAAAAAGCTATCGCTACCGTTTTCCGCTGTCGCCGCCTTTTTGCTGCTGGCGGGTTGCAGTAAAAGCATCAGTGACCGGACCGCCAATATATCGCCGTTGAACCCATCCGTGGAAGATATCAATGCAGGCAGCTGGAAGCTTGTTTTAATGTCGCGCCCCGACAGTTTTGCGGTGGCAGCGCCGGTCGTCACCTCGTCTCCCCTGTATGCAGCTGACCTGAACGAAATCAAATCGGTGCAGGCCAATCTGAGCAGTGATCAGATTTCGAAAATAAAATATTGGTCTGCCGGCGGTGTTTTGCGCTGGAACGAAATCCTGCGGGGTCTCGTGGCGAAATACAATCTTCCGCCTTACCAGAACAGCGATGGCACATATCCAATCCCGAGTTCAGTCAATCCGCTCGCTTATCCGCTGTTTCCATTTTCAAACCCACCTTATGCCGCGCGGGCATATGCTTATATCAGCGCTGCCACTTACGACGCACTGGTTTCCTGCTGGTATTATAAAACATTGTACAACCGGTCCGCGCCCTATGTTTTCGACTCTACCGTATCGGCGAAATATATCAACAGAACAAGTCTTCCTTCCTATCCGTCCGAAGCGGCCGTCACCGCCGGTGTTACGGCAGAAATGATGAAATTCCTTTTTCCCGACGAAATCGCCAATATCCAGGCCCTGGCTACAGAGCAGGAGAATGCCGCTATCGCCAGTGGTGCCGCCACCCGCGCCGATATCAATGCGGGAGATGCCCTTGGTCGCCAGGTTGCCGAACTGTTTATCGCCCGCGGTCGTACCGACAATGCAGGCAAAGCGGTGGGAACGCCTGCCGACTGGGCTAATTTTGCCACGGTGACCACGGCCCGCGGAGAACTTCCCTGGCTCAGCCTCGAAACACCGGGCCGTCCGCCCATGCTTCCTTTATTCGGGAAAGTAAAATCTTTGCTGATCGATTCGGCGACCATCGCATCGCTGGTGCCCGCACCACCCCCATTAACCGCCAGCGATCAGATGAAGGCCGAAACAGAAGAAGTATACTCCTTCATCAAAAATCCATCCCGAGAAAATATCCGCATCGTACAATTCTGGGCCGATGGCGTCGGCACCTATACGCCCCCGGGCCACTGGAATGCGATCGCTGCCGAAGACTTCATCAAACAGAATTACAGCGAAGTGAGGTGGGCCCGAAATATCAGCCTGCTCAATATCTCGCTGATGGATGCAGCCATCGTGTGCTGGAAAACAAAATATCTATATTTTAACCCCCGCCCCTGTACCCTGGATCCAAATATCAAAACACTCACCGGTGTACCGAATTTTCCCGCTTATGTATCGGGACATTCGACCTTCTCCGGTGCCGCCGCTACGGTGCTCGGACACCTGATTCCCGGCAATGCGGCCATGTACCAGGCGATGGCGAATGAAGCTTCCACTTCCCGCATGGTAGGTGGTATTCATTACCGGTCGGATTGTGCCATGGGACTGGTGGTTGGACAAAACGTTGGCAATTTTACCGTGCAGCGTGCAGAAGCAGACGGCGCGGAATAAACATATTCATTCAGTAAATCTTTGGTTTAAGTTTAAGCAATCAAAAAACGCCGTGATTCTTCACGGTGTTTTCATTTTAAAACATTTTCTTCTATATATTTTTAGACGTGCAAACAAATCAAGTACAGCAGCGGATTCATTTTACCCTGCGCATCGCCGTGGCGATGTGCTTTATCGGCCATGGCGCCTTCGGCATTATCACCAAACAAATCTGGTGCAATTACTTCGCCGTGTTTGGAATCAGTCAGCCCATGGCCTATACCCTGATGCCCATACTGGGCACCGCGGACATCCTGCTCGGTCTGACCATGTTGTTTTTTCCCGTGCGCGCAATTCCCGGATGGCTCGTGGTATGGGGCCTTGTTACGGCAATGCTGCGGCCATTATCTGGAGAACCTGTTGCTGAGTTTATCGAAAGGGCCGGCAATTTCGGCGCGCCCCTGGCCTTCCTGCTGATGTACGCACGGGTTCCGCAGGTACGGAAAATATTTACGCCGGTACCGTCCGCCACCCTGGTCGATGATATATCTATGAAACGGGTGGCTGTTTGTCTGCAGCTCGTGGTATTTTTCCTGCTCGCCGGACACGGGTGGCTGAATCTGCTCGAGAAGAAAGGATTGATCGCGCAATACACGGCGATTGGTTTTGGCAATCCGGCAAACGTGGCCCGCATCGTCGGTGTGGCTGAGCTTGTCGCCGCCCTTTCGGTGCTGGTTCGTCCCCTGCGCCCGCTCCTCGTTCTTTTCTTTCTCTGGAAGATGAGCAGTGAACTATTTTATCCGCACTGGGAGTTATTCGAATGGATCGAGCGTGGTGGCAGCTACGGATGCCTGCTGGCCCTATACCTGATCTCATCACCGAAAACCCTGTCACCTGATGCCATATCCGACGCTACATCTTTTGCGGGTTTGAATCCATCCAGCTGAGTTCCGGCCGGCATACCCATTCGGCAAGTCTTTGTATCTTCGGTGAAACCATTCGCCACATGAAGTTTTTCTGTTATTTGCCGGCCCTGCTGCTGGTTGCTGCCAGCAGTTTTTCCCAACCGGCCTACCCCCCCGCGCCCGATAAAATCTACGGGGAATTATTTGTCGATGTCCAGATGCAAAAAATATTTCCTGACGGAAAAACATTTGTAGACTGCATACCCAAACGAAAACCGGCAGATATCATGTACGACTACGGAATGCAAAAAGGTCCGAATTTCAATCTCAAAAAATTTGTAGAAGATAATTTCGAAATCCCGCAGCCGGTGCAGTCCGCCTATAAATCGGATACAACGGAAACCGTCATGGCACATATCAAATCGCTTTGGCCGGTGCTCAAACGCAGTCCCGATAAGATCGTGGAAGGCAGCTCGCTGCTGGCGCTGCCCTATCCGTATATCGTACCCGGCGGTCGTTTCCGCGAAGTATATTATTGGGATTCTTATTTCACCATGCTGGGCCTCAAGGAAAGCGGTGAAACAGAGATGATAGATAATATGGTCAGAAACTTTGCCTACCTGATCAATACCTATGGTCATATTCCGAACGGAAACCGGACCTATTATCTGGGCCGCTCGCAGCCGCCGTTTTTTTCGGTGATGGTCGAATTGCTCGCGGGCATCAAGGGAGACAGCATCTACCAGCAGTTTTTACCCGCGATGGAAAAAGAATATACTTTCTGGATGGACGGACAGGAAAAGATCAAACCAGGTACCGCCTTCCGGCGCATCGTGCGGCTGAAGGATGGCAATATATTAAACCGCTATTGGGACGATGCCATGGTTCCGCGGCAGGAGAGTTACCGCGAGGACGTACTGACCACGGAAAAATCCGGCCGGAACAAAATAGACATGTATACGCACCTGCGCGCGGCAGCTGAAAGCGGTATCGATTTCAGCAGCAGGTGGTTTACCGACAACAAAACGCTGGCGACCATCATCACCACCGACATCCTCCCGGTTGACCTCAACGCGCTGATGTACCATATGGAAATGACGATCGCGAAGGCAAAACTTATCAACGGCGACCAGGCCGGCGCTAAAATCTATAAAGACAAAGCCATTCACCGCAGTGAGCTCATCGATAAATATTTCTGGAATAAACAGGTGACCTTCTACACAGACTACAACTTCAAAACCGCGACACAAAAAAATAACATCACACCGGCCGGACTTTACCCATTCTGTTTTCTGAATGAACATCCCGACTACCTGAGTTTTCTCGGTAAAAAAGTTGCCGCAGTGATGAAGGAGAAACTGTTGAAGCCCGGTGGATTTGCGAGTTCAGAATATCCCGTCAACGAACAATGGGATGCTCCGAACGGATGGGCCCCGCAGGAATGGATGATGATCTGGGGGCTGGACCGTTGCGGACAAAAAGACCTGGCCGCCGAAGCTGCCGGTCGCTGGATTTCGCTCAACGTGCGGGTATATAAACAAACCGGCAAGCTCATGGAAAAATACAATGTCACCGATATCTCCAAAGAAGCCGGCGGCGGCGAATACGGCGGACAGGATGGTTTTGGCTGGACCAACGGTGTATTGCTGAAACTGATCAATACATACGGCACCTCAAAAAATTAGCCGATGACCGATGAATATTTTATGATGCAGGCGCTCAAAGAGGCGAAGCGTGCGTATGTCGAAGGAGAAGTCCCCGTCGGGGCCGTGGTGGTGCTGAAAGGAAAAATTATTTCGAGGGGGCATAACCAGGTTGAACGCTTAACCGAT
>CAZZYD010000140.1:0-9687 GCA_964658175.1 uncultured Puia sp.
TCACGGATCGTACTGTAGTATTGGGAAATGCTATCTGATACGGATTGTTTGCCGATTAAACGCATGTTGCCGGAGCTCACCAGTTGGGTAATGGTCCGGTCGGAAAAACCTACCATGTGTTGATTCATCAGGTATTGCCGTAGCTGGTAACATTTGAAAACCGCACTGTCATTGGCATTTATATCCGGGTTCAGCAGCGTCTCCAGGGTATCCATACCATACATCTGGGCGTACAGGGAGACCTGTTTATCATTGATCTGCGCGGTATCCGTTCTCAGATCCTGCAACAAAGAATTAATATATTCTTTTTCCTTTTTCCGGTCGCTGATTTTTTCGCGTATATTCTCTGCGATGAAACCCATCGTAACAGCCAGGAATATCATGAGGAATTCAAGAAAATATTCTTTGAATTTCTTTTTTTTATGCGTCAAATCGGGATGATGATGAACTTCCACAATGAAGAGTTTGATACTGAATCAACACACACGAAGCGTTCAATATACGGTAGTTAAAATAATTTTTCCTCCGGAGGCCGGATACCCGCCAGTCGCAGATACACCGTGCATTGCCCGCGGTGGTGGGTCTGGTGCTCGAATGTCTTCATCAGCCAGACCAGCCTGGTAGCAGTCTGCTTGCCACCCGGAATGGTATAGCTGACGATTTCACTCAGTTTGCCGGCATCCAGATTTTTTATAGCCGTGATCACAAAATCGTAGCTGGTATTGACATACCAGATCACGGAGTCCCGGGTTTGTGCCGATGGCGATTTTTCTATGGCCAGGGAGGCAAAAGGAAACGGTGCGCCGTTGCCGATGCTGCTCAAGCCGGCGTTGGCGGTAGCCAGGTGAAGCATTTGCTGCGCAAAGCTGCGCATAGAATCGAGCGGCCGGTAACCATATTTATCGGCAGGCATCGCCTGCAGATATTCCTGTGTATAGGCTTTGGCCCGTGTCCAGTCGGCAATCAACTGCGTTTTCAGCGAATCTTTGAATGAATTTTGCGCAGTGCCAAAAAGAACACTTATCGTAAGAAGCAGGCAGCCAATCCCTTTCATGTTGATTGATTTAAATCAAATATATAAAATCGCATAATAAGTCAGGGGCCTTTTATTTTTTTAGAAAAGCTTGCCGGCATCAATTATTTTCATTTACTTTGTATTTCAAAGTGCTTTTAATACGATTTCACTACGGTAGAGAGTTTCAGGAAATCTCTTTTTTTGTCTTAATACTCTGTATTTCAAAGCACTTTCTATAAATTTAATATGAAGACTTCCCTCCTTGCTGCACGAATAACGATCTTCTCCGGCCTAACCCTGGCGGCGGGATGGCTAGTCTATTCACTCAGCTTTGACGGTGTTCCATGGCGGATGTTTCCAGTGATGCTGATCGTTATGGCTATCTGCAGTTTACCGGTTCTGATTGCCCTGGCTGTGTTTTTACCCATCATCAGACGGGTATTCAATTCCTACGACCAGAAAATTTACGGTACAGTACTGCTCTGCGGCGTTTGTGCTTCCATCTATGGAGCATTGGCGTTTCTGACCGAGTGCCCCTGGCGAAAACTTGGTCATCAATGGCCTTCCGAAGCAATCTTATTTGGGATGTCGTCCTTTGCGATCCTTTTTGGCAGTTCGCTGGTCGCACTCTTTTTGTCGAAAAGACAACTCGCTATCTACTTCAAATTCAGCAAACCGCTTTTACTAAACAACAAAAACACATTTATGGAAACGCCCGACAACGAAGCAGCACAGTATGATCAAAAAGCACCCAGCCGGTCAACCCGGATCCTTTTCAAGGGCGCCATCACCGTGGCCCTGATCGGATTGATGATGATCCCGACGGTTTTCATCAGCGATCTGGTGCAGGAAAGACAGGCACGCAATGAAGCGGTCGTCAGCGAAGTGGACAGTCGCTGGGCGCTGGCACAAACGCTCTCCGGCCCCTATATTTTCCTGCCGTATAAAACGAATGCTACGGATGCCTACGGTAAACCGGTGATGATCTCAAGCCACCTGATGATTTTGCCGGAGAATAAACAGGTAAACGGAAAAATAAATCATGAGATCCGGGAAAGATCCATCTATAAAGTGCTGCTGTACCGGGCGTCTTTATCCGATCAGGGCAACTTCGTGTTCAACCTGCCCAAACAGGTTACAGCAGAACAGGTGCAATGGAGCGATGCCCGGATCTGTTTTGGGATCTCCGACTTCAAAGGCATCGAAGAAAAGATGGTGATCCGATACAATGGCGTTGACAACGAGTTGTCACCCGGACTTCCCGAGGCGGATGCTGGCGATAAGGGTCTCTCCGCTCCCATCGCACTTTCACCGGCGGACCTGGGCAAACAATTGCCCTATCAGATGAATCTTAAGATCAAGGGCAGCGAAATGCTTCATTTCATCCCCTTAAGCGGAAATAGTCACTATGCCCTCAGCTCTGACTGGCCGAGTCCGAGTTTTGACGGAAGCAATCTTCCTTCGGAAAGAACGGTGAACGACAAAGGCTTCGATGCAACCTGGAACTTTAATAAAGCCAACCTCCCTTTTAATACCGTGCTGAATGACCCTAAATTCGATGCGTCTGCCCTGTCTTTCGGCGTATCGATGATCGAACCGGCAGATCAGTATGCAAAAACAAACCGTTCCATTAAATACGCCATCCTGATCATCGGGCTTACTTTCTCGCTTTTTTTCATCATCGAACTCATGCAGCGCAAACCGATCCATCCCGTTCAGTATGTACTGATAGGACTGGCGCTGGTGATATTTTATAGTCTGCTGCTTGCCATCAGTGAATTTCTCGCTTTTGACTTTGCTTACCTGATCGCATCATCCGGTACAGTACTCCTGATCGGTCTCTATGCAAAAGCACATTTCAACAGCTGGAGATCAGCCGGCATCTTCACCGGGGTATTGTCCCTGCTCTATGGGTTTATATTTCTTTTGATAAGCCTGGAAGACACGGCCCTGCTGGTAGGAAGCATTGGTCTGTTCATTATCCTCGCCCTCACCATGTATGGCAGTAAAAAAGTAAATTGGTACAGCAACGCCGAAACACCGGTTGTACAATAAAATTTAAGATCTGATACTACTTACGATAGTCTACAACAAAAATTAAAAAACTTGAAACATTCCCTCGTCAGCATCATCCGGCTTAACTGGAATTATTTGTTCATCGGCATTGCTCTACTCCTGGTAGAAATATTCATCGCTGCCTGTCTGCACGACACCTTTATACGACCCTACGGTGGTGATTTTCTCGCGGTCATCCTGCTCTTTTGTTTTGTGAGGGCCTTTTTTGACCTTCCCGTGCTACCGGTTGCCGTCGTCGTTTTGCTGTTTTCCTACTTCGTTGAATGGACGCAATTCATGCGGCTGGCGGACCATTTGCAGCTAGGCTCCCATTCGTTGCTACGTGTTTTGATTGGAGACTATTTTACCTGGACCGATATCCTGTGTTATAGTTTCGGCATGGCCACGGTGATTGTTTTTGAAAAAATAAAATCGAACGGTGTTTTGGTGAGCTTGTTTGAATGCTCTCTTGACCAGACAATACTTTATGCAGACAAACTATCCTCGAAACGAACGGGCGGATAGATCAGAAAACCCATGTATAAATCCATAAACAGTTTTATCAGACCTGTTTTTTGAGAGGGCTTCTTATTCAGCGGTTGCATCGGACGCTGCGCCGGGATTTTTCTTTCTTAGAATGAAACTGACGATCCTTCGATTTTCCGACAAAATAAGTACGGCCAGGATAATTTTAACAACCGAAAGAATCACATACGATCCCTCACTGTCATACCCGTGGTAGAGAGCCTTTCTTTGTTGAAAATAGATAAAAATCCTACGGCAAAAGTTTGGAATTTCATCGATCAGCAACAGCCCACCGATGACGACCACTGCAATTTGAATCACCGTTGACCGGTGTATCCGAAATGGGATTGGCTCCCAATCAAAGTCTTCTGTCAACTTCATCTTATCGATGATCCAAGACGTATTGAAGATAAGTGAATAAAAAATATACCCCTGTATGGAAAAAATCATTACCACCGCGAAAAGCGACCAAATGGATTCGGAATAATCGCCCTGGATAAAACTTTGAAAAACAACCAGGAGTTGCGGCAGGGAATTAAATAAATCCCGGATAAAAAATATCCCCATTATTTTAAGAATTACACTAAACAGATCACGGAGTGTCATTTCATTTATTTTAAGGGTGGGTGGTTCAGGAGCTTTCGGAGGGAGATAGGAAATTAAATATATTAATGATGCAAAAGATCATCAAACCCAAATAAACTTATTCCGGAAGGGTCTGCTCGAAATGTGTCAGGATTTCTGGGTTTTGTGTTAAAAGTCGCCGCGCTACTGAAATAGGGCATGACGCCCAATTTATTCAGGAAACAGCTCGCCAATTAACGATCGTATCTCCGAAGGCTTAGATTCGACTATGATTGGAATCGGCGGTTACTATGACTAAAGTCATGTGTTTATCATCACTCAAAAAATATATTTGGCGGTAATATACTTTAAACGACATGACGATACGCGCTTTGGATCAAACGGTGAGTGAAATGGTAAAACAGGATTACCGGACGGCGGAGGTCTTCAAAAAATGGCAGCTAAACTTCTGTTGCGCGGGAAATATTTCTTTGCAATCCATCTGCAGTTCTAAACAACTGGACATAGAACAGCTGACAAAAGAATTGGATGCGGCTACCAGGAATATCAGCATTTCGAGTCAGATTGATCCGGCCGAATGGAAAATCGATTTCCTGATCGATTTTATCACCCTAGCGCATCACAATTATATCTACGAGGTGCTCCCCAGGCTTAAAATCTCACTGGAGGCGTTTGCCCTGACACATACCCAACAATTTCCGGAACTCGCCCGTATCACGCAGCTGATCGACAAATTATCCAAAAAACTTACCCTGCAGAGCAAACAGGAAGATGAGACGATTTTCCCCTATATCAGACAGATAAATGCCGCTTATAAACGAAGAGAATCCTATGGCAACCTGTTTGTGCGAACCCTCCGCAAGCCCTTGCAGGTGATTGAAAAAGACCAACTGGAAATCAACGACTGGCTGAAAGAACTATACGAGTTGATACATGATGTCAAACCCACCACAAAGGTTTGCGCCAGTTATGAGGTGTTGATTTCAAAGCTCAAGGACTTTTGCGGCAACCTCTCCCAGCACCGCTTGTTAGAACAGAACTATTTGTTCCCCAAATCAACGGCCATCGAACAAGACCTGCTGCTGTTATAAACATCCGTATTTTTGAACAAACACCCGCATGCAGTATAACCCGGTTCACCTGGCTTCTCTTTTTGAAAATGCAACGGAAGGGATCGTGGTGACCAATAGCCTGGGTGATATCATACTGGTAAATCCTTCCGCGTGCCAGGTATTCGGGTATCGGCCCGAAGAATTGATTGGTCAGAAAATTGAAATCCTGATTCCAAACAACGCAAAGGCACATCATGTTCAGCTCCGGGATGGGTTTTACAAAGATCCACGAAACAGGGTGATGGGTCATAACCGAGATCTGCTGGCACGCAAAAAAGACGGAAGCCATTTTCCGGTCGAGGTAAGTTTAAGCACCTATGTTCAGCAGCAGGAAAGATATGTGATCGCCTTTATCATCGACATCACGAAACGAAAACAGATTGAACTGAATATCATCCGGCAGCAACAGCAGCTGGAAAAAGTGACCGACGACATGCGGCTCCTCAATGCCGATCTGGAAGCCAAAGTGGAGGAGCGTACCATCATTTTGAAAGAAGCACTGCAGCAACTGGAAGAATCACAAAACGGGCTCAACCAGGCGCTGGACAAGGAAAGGGAACTGAATGAAATAAAAAGCCGGTTTGTCTCCATGGCCTCGCATGAATTCAGGACGCCGCTGAGCACAGTGCTCACTTCAGCATCCCTCCTGGATAAGTACACCCACGCCGATGATCAGGAAAAAAGATCGAAGCATGTGGAGAAAATAAAAAATTCGGTCAAGCACTTAAACACGCTGCTGGAAGATTTTTTGTCGCTGGGCAAACTGGATGAGGGTAAAATCGGTCTGCACTTTCAGGAGTTCATCATAGAAACCCTGATCCGCGATACCCTGGAGGAACTGGAGCCGACTTTAAAACCAGGACAACAAATTCAATATGACAATCTGGATGAACATCTTATTGTCAGCGATAAAAACCTGATCCGGAACATACTTTTCAATCTGATTTCCAACGCGATTAAATTCTCTGCGATCGATCATACGATAAAAGTTTCCAGCGCCGTGGAGTCGGGCTTAACCCATATCGCTGTGCAGGATGAAGGCCTCGGAATATCGGCCGAAGACAAGGAGCATTTGTTCAGCACTTTTTTCAGGGGTAAAAACGCCGTCAACATCCAGGGCACCGGGCTTGGTTTGCATATTGTGAAAAGGTATGTTGATCTGCTCGGCGGATCTATTTCGCTGGAGAGCGAACTGAACAAAGGTACAATCGTCAGGTTTTCAATTCCCGCAAAACTATAATTATGCCTTCCACCATTTTAGTGATCGACGACAACCAGGATATCCGGGAAAATACAGCGGAAATCCTTGACCTTTCCGGATATATTGTCTTGACCGCAGAAAATGGCAAAACAGGAACGGAAATCGCCAAGCGGGAAAAACCTGCGCTCATCGTCTGCGATATCATGATGCCCGAGCTCGACGGATACGGCGTTCTGCACCTGCTGCGTAAAAATCCTGAAACGGCTCATATTCCCTTTATTTTTCTGACGGCCAAAGCAGAAAGAACAGACTACAGAAAGGGCATGGAAATGGGCGCTGACGACTACATCACCAAACCCTTTGAGGATATCGAACTACTGCAGGCGGTCGAAACCAGGCTAAAAAAATCTTTGATCGCCAATGGAAACTATGATCCCTCGCTGAACGGATTAAACAAGTTTTTACATGATGCAAAAGATGCCGGAATCATCAATACCCTGTTGCCAAATATTGATATCGAGACCTACGACCGCAAGCAGCCGCTATATCATGAACTTAAAAAACCAAGATACCTGTACTACTTGGTCAAAGGCAAGGTCAAGGCCTTTCAGATTCATCCCGACGGGAAGGAATACATCACCAATCTCTATTCCGCCGGGGATTTCATAGGCTATCATGCCCTACTTGAAAACAGCGCTTACCAGGATTCTGCCGTGGTGATTGAAAACGCGGAGATCCTCGCTATTCCAAAAGATGACTTTCTCAAACTGGTATACCATGACGTGAGCATCGCATCCCGCTTCTTGCTCATTGTGTCAAAAAACGTAAAAGAAAAAGAGCAACGGTTAATCGACCTGGCCTACAGTTCACTCCGCCAGCGGGTGGCCACCGCGCTGGTTGACATCACCGGCAAGTTTCAGCTGCAGGAGCCGGTGCAGGCGATAGAGATCTCCCGCGAGGAGATCGCCCAATATGTCGGCACGGCAACCGAGTCACTGATACGCACACTCAGCGATTTTAAGGCCGAAAATTTAATCGAGATTAAAAACGGAAAAGTAATCGTCCCCCAACTTGAAAAGCTAAAATCCCTGCTCTACTGATGCTGCCCATCACTGTATGACTAAAGTCATATGGCCATGGGTGACAACTCAGCTTCCAGCACTGTTTTAACCTGTTTCTTTGTCCTGTTAATAAAATTTAACCGGCGACAATGAAAACCATCAGCTTTTATATCAGGGGAAATGACAGCATTCAGGATGTGCAGGACCGCTTCAACGACTTGTTTCCTGCCATGAAGATCAACTTTTTCCGTGAGCCTGATTTTCCCAACCAGGCCGACCAGTGCGTGTTGTTTTCATCCGAAACAAAAATCGGCGACATCAACCCATCGATAAAGATTTGGGCGATTCCAATCAACCCTGACATGCGGGTTTTCGATTTGGAACAACGCATCCGCGCGACTGGGCTTCATGCTGAAATCACCTGTTATATTCATAATCCCGTGCTGAACAAACTCGATGGTTCAGGTTTGCTCCTGAGCGATTTCCAGGATCTGCAATTGGCAGCCTCATCATCCAGGCATTACGCGGGTGACCTGGTTTTTTAAATAATGAACATCATTTCCACATACTTAAAATAAATATCATGAGCACATTGATTTTTCATCCCGCCTATGAAGGCGAAATCACGGAAAAAGCAGGACAAAGATCTGTTACACGTTTCTTATCCTGGTCAAAACAGGAGCAGCCTAACCGGATTGCCTGGCTTTGTGTTTCAATCACCGTTATGACGGCCATATTTTTCCCATTGACCATGGCTTCTATTTTGCTTCATGGCGCCACCTTTGCGCTAATCATCAGCGCCATGGTTTCACTGATCGTAGTAGTGGTGCCTAACCTGGCAGCCTTACCAACAAAATTTACAATCCCCGCCCTGTTTGTGGGCATAGGCATTGATTTGTCAGTGATCATACTTAGCTTCCTGATCTAAGAACTTCCGAATCGTAAAATCCGGTGACAGCAATGCTGCCACCGGATTTTCTGTTTCCGTTCGTTGACTAACTGCACTAAAAAATGTCGACTTGGAAATTCGGAAAAGCATACCTGATCATGTGGAAAAATCAGTCATTGCTCAGGATAACCTTTAAGGTCTTCTCCGTAGCCGCCTGTTCAAAGCAGGTATAAGCCCGTATAATCTCAAATAACTTAAACCGGTGAGTGATCAGCTGTTTGGAATTGAGTTTGCCCGACTGTACGGTTTTCATCAACATCGGCGTCGACACCGTGTCCACCAGCCGGGTGGTAATCGTAATGTTTTTCCCCCAAAGTGTTTCCAGGTGAAGCATCACACTTTTACCATGCACGCCCATATTGGCGATCCGCCCACCGGGTGCTACAAGCGATTGACAAAGCTCAAAGGTTTCGGGTATGCCCACCGCTTCGATGACGACATCAACGCCCATGTTTTCAGTCAGCGAAAGTATTTTTTCGACAGCCATTTCCCGGCTGTTGTTAATAGTGTGCGTGGCGCCCATTTTTTTTGCCATGTCGAGCCTGTTATCATCGGGATCAATCATGATAATCTGCGAAGGGCTGTAGAGTTGTGCCGTCAGCAGTGCTGACAGCCCTACAGGACCTGCACCCACGATGGCGACCGAATCACCTGGCTTAATCTGGCCGTTTAATACACCACATTCATAACCCGTTGGTAAAATATCACTCAGCATCACCAGTGCTTCCTCATCACTGCCGGCTGGAATTTTATACAGGCTAGTATCGGCATATGGAATCCGGACATATTCAGCCTGGGTTCCATCTACCAGATGACCCAGTATCCAGCCACCGTTTTCGCAGTGAGAATACATGCCCTTCCTGCAGAAGGCACAGGTGCCGCAGGACGTAATACAGGAAATGAGCACATGATCCCCTTTTTTGAAGCGGCTGACAAACCCACCGGTTTCCTCCACGATGCCAACGCCCTCGTGGCCCAGAATACGTCCCGCCTCCACTTCCGGCAAATCACCTTTCATAATATGCAGGTCCGTACCACAAATGGTTGTCTTTGTAATTCGGACGATGGCATCCGTCGGCTCCTGAATCGTTGGCTTTGGCTTCTCTTCCCAGGATTTCTGGTGGGGCCCATGGTATACAAGTGCTTTCATCATGACTTTTATCATCGCAAGCTATCCTGCATGG
>CAZZYD010000141.1:0-9679 GCA_964658175.1 uncultured Puia sp.
TTTGCAAAGGGTACTTCCAGCAAAGCCACCAAGCTGGTGCACGGCGGTGTGAGATATCTGGCCCAGGGGAATATCAAGCTCGTTCGCGAAGCCCTCCGCGAAAGAAGCTATCTGCTGGAGAACGCGCCGCAGATCACCCGCAAACTGGGATTTATCGTACCGGTGTACAGCTGGTTCGACAAATTTTTTTATGGTACCGGTTTAAAAATCTATGACCTCCTATCCGGCCGGTTATCGATTGGAAAAACCAAATGGCTGTCACGCGCGGCAACGCTGGAAAAATTACCCACTGCGAAAGCAAAAGGTCTCGTGGGCGGCATCCTGTATTTTGACGGACAGTTCGATGACAGCCGCCTGGCCATCGACCTGGCCGCCACTGCGGCCGGCCATGGAGTGACCATCCTGAACTATTGCCAGGCCACTTCCTTCACGCGCACCGGCGACCAGATCACCGGTGTAAAAATCCTCGATACGGTATTCCAAAAAGAATATGCGGTGACGGCCAAAGTCGTGATCAATGCCACCGGTGTATTCACCGATGCGGTGCTGAAGATGGATGATCCCCGAACACCGGGCATGATCGCCGCCTCGCAGGGTGTTCATCTCGTGATCGGCAAGTCATTTTTCCCCGGCGATCTGGCGCTTATGATCCCAAAAACCGATGATGGCCGTGTGCTCTTCGCCGTTCCCTGGCATGGTCAGGTAATCCTGGGCACCACCGACACACCCGTACAAAAGATTGGCATCGATCCGCAACCAATGGCGGAAGAGATTGAATTCATCCTGCGCAATGCCAACCGCTACCTCAACGTGCAGATACAACCCGGCGATGTTAATAGCATATTCGCCGGATTGCGTCCCCTGGTAAAAAAAAGCGGCGCTAAAAATACGGCTGTGCTAAACCGTGATCATACCATCCTGATATCGGCTTCCGGACTGATCACCATCACGGGTGGCAAATGGACGACCTACCGCAAGATGGCCGAAGACGTGATCGATCACGCGATCGCCACCGGAAAACTTCCTCCCAAAAAATGCCTTACGAAAAATATAGCGATTGCCAACCCGGCGGCCCGCGGGCATGAGGACAGACTGGCCGATCCGTTTTCGATGCATCCCGATGATATCGACTACCTCATCGAAAATGAAATGGCAATGACCGTGGAAGATATTCTTGCCCGCCGCAAGCGGATCCTCTTTCTCAATGCCAGAAAAGCGATGGAACTCGCACCCGAACTGGCCGTGCTTATGGCGGGAAAACTCGGACGGGATGCGAAATGGATAGAAGATCAGTTAACTTCATTTAACGAACTCGCGAAACAATATTGCTTAGCCAACTAAAACTTCTTTCATGAACCCCTACCTCAGCGAATTCATCGGAACCGCTGTTTTGATTACACTCGGCGACGGCGTGGTAGCCAATGTCGTGCTGCACAAAACAAAAGGGAATAATGGAGGATTGATCGCCATCACGGTGGGCTGGATGGTCGCCGTATTTGTAGGCGTTTTTATTTCAGCGAAAGCAAGCGGAGCCCACCTGAATCCGGTGGTAACGATATCACTTGCCTGTCTGCACAAATTTTCCTGGAGTCTGGTACCGGGTTATATCGCTGCGCAGCTGGCCGGCGCCATGACAGGCGCCGGACTGGTTTGGGCGGCCTACAGAAAGCACTTCGACGAAACTGCTGACAAAGAACTGGTACTGGCTGTTTTCTGTACAGCACCTTCGATCCGCAGTGCTTCGCATAATTTTATTACAGAACTGATCGGCACTTTCATATTTATGCTGGCTGTTTTGTTTATCGTATCCCCCGCCAACAGCCTCGGTGCACTGGACGCGCTGCCGGTGGCCTTGCTGGTACTGGGGATCGGGCTCAGCCTGGGCGGTCCGACCGGATATGCGATCAATCCCGCGCGTGACCTAGGTCCCCGGATCATGCATGCGCTCCTGCCGATCAGGAACAAACGCAGCAGCGACTGGTCATACAGCTGGATTCCGGTAGTTGCGCCCATAACGGGCGGTATTCTTGCAGCCATTGTTTTTCATTATATTCAATAAAGCCTCTTTTCCGCAGCGGGAAAAGCAACGAATGGTGACTGACAGCAGTCATGCTAAAAAACACCTGATGAAATATTTTCTGACCCTTGGTTGTTTATGGATACTCGGATTTTTCGCCTGTAAAAAATCGGATGATGCCGCGGCGGTTGCGCCATCCGTCGAAGGCCGCTGGGCCTGGGCGGAAACCCGGAGCGATGGCACACCGGGGCCACTCAATCCGCTCACGCCGTTGAATGCCGGCTACTACCGCATATTAACTTTTAAAGGTGCCGACTGGACGCAGTCGAGAAATGATACGGTGACGTCTCAGGGTAGTTTTACACTGGCCGTAGTAAAGAATATTTACGACAAGCCCGTGAACCAGATTCATTATTATCCTTCGAATGCGCCGGACTATATCACCTACTACACGATCTCCAATGACAGTCTTGGGTTTTCCTATGACCTCAGCGGAACGGTCGGTTCCGGTTCCGAACTGTTTGTAAAAACCGCTGCGCAATAAGCAGCCTTGCGCTCAGGAATAATAGAGTTTATTTTTAAATCGTTTCGCCAGCAGGCCGGTGGCTTCCGCGGGATCGATGTCCGCGACGAATACACCCGGTTTCTGGTAAGGCTGGCTGGCGACCACGCGACCGTCGGGCGCTATGACCGAACTGGCGGATTCGGGAAAACGAAAGGCGTAATTGCAGCTCGCGAAAAATATCGTGTTTTCCATCGCACGCATCAGCATGGCCTTTTCATAGTAGGGATTGTTTGCGCCACCCCATTCTGTTAATACTGGTCCGGATACATTACTGCCCGTACACTGCGGATGAAAAACGATGGCGGCGCCCTGTTGAGCCGCCCAGCGTACGGACTCCGGATACCGGAAGCCTTCGTGGCAAATGGTAATCCCGAAGCATACGCCATTCACTTCAAAAATACTGCGGGAAACGCCCGGAATCCAAAGCTCATCTTCCGACGGGTCGAGCTGATTTTTGGTCTGATACCCGAGGATTTCTCCGGAGGATGAAATCACAAAGGCGACGTTCATCAGTCTTCCCTCCGTATACCAGTCCATGGGAAGGACGATGGCCATTTTATATTTTGCGGCGAGTACGCGAACAGCCTCGAGTGCGGCGCTTAATTTTTCAGGAGAACGCGCTTCGATCGTAAATTCTTCCGCCGGATAACCCGGCAGATAGGATTCGGGAAAACAGATGATTTCTGCGGATCCCGCTTCCATCATGCCTTTTTCGATCCAGGCGATGCCATCTGCAATAGAGGCGGGTACCGGCGGGGAGGCAATGGCGATTCTCATACGATGCGCGTTGATGATCGGTCAAAGATACTTCATGACGTAATATGCGAATCTTTAGGAAACCATTTTTCGATAAGCCACCAGGTGAGCACGGGAAAACCAATAAAATGAATGATCAGGACGAGCACCGAGACGAGCATGCCCGGACTCACCGGATCAGATGCATACATTTTTGTGAGCCATTGCACACCGATGTTTTTCGCCTGTGAGAAAATAACCATGCTCGCAAAATCATATCCGAAATGCAATCCGGCGCCAAGATACATGGATCGTGTGCGGGCAAAGGCCAGGGCAAATACATAGCCTGCAGAACCTGTCATCCAGAGGACGATCAGCATTTGCATCGGATTTCCGAACGCATTCCAGGAAAACCAATGATAAATTCCGAAAGCAATGCCCGAAAGGAGAATTGCCTTTTGATTGCCCAGGCGCCGGATCAGGATATAAAGCAACGCACCCCTGAAAATCAGATCTTCGAACCCAACGGTGCGAAACAGATAGCTGATGGCATGCCAGCAGTCTTTCAGGTGATAACCGGGATTGATCCGGTAGGGATTGTATACCAGCGCCGCCACATCGAATTCAAATATTGACACATAAATTATCGGATAAACGATACCCAGCGCAAGCTGCGACAGCCGTTGTGGATCAGGCAGTAAACCAAGGGCCCGGAGATCCTTGCGCTCCAGGAACCATAATAATATCCACGAGAGAATCAGTTCTATGAAAATTCCGATCATGGTTAAACAAAACGATTATTTCTTCAACAATGCAAATGAATTGAAAAATCTCGCGGCGGAGGCATTTTTTTCTTTAGCGGTTTCCGAAATCACCTGAAGGATAAACATTTGGTTGTGCACGAGGAACAACTGCATTTTCAGGATGCCCTGGGCCTGTTGAATGCTGGTACGGATCTCACGGCCGGGAAAACCATTGAGTTCAACCTCTTTTTCTGACAGCAACTGACCGCCGACATTCTTAATAGCCCCGTCGATGGAAGCCCGGAAAAAGCTGGCGAGTTTGTCCTTCTTATCTGAATTTACGAGCGAGTCCGGATAAACGGTAGTGATCACGCCATACACAAGGTTGTCTTCATTTGCCTTTGACGCATCGTACATCACAATATCCATTTTCAGATCCCCGATCTGCGAGGGCACGAGCTGACTCGAAGTATCGGGTTTTTGTGGAAACTGGATCGAATAATTCGTCGTTTTAAAAAGAATCCAGTCAGCATGACGGGAAAAACCAAATACGCCTGCGAGGAGGATGGAGGTGATCAGGATCCTGGTGGCAAATTTCATGTCGGAAGGGTTGATGGGTTTAGAAAAAGAAAAAACGCTGTTAATAAAGTTCTATTGCGGTCAGCACCGGACAGGCTTTCGAATCGATGATGCGTACCCGAACCCGGTCGGTTCGCACCGAATCAAGGGACAAGATCCTTTTGTGGCCAATGGTAGTACCCGAAGCCACCTGCCGCCAGCCGGCGCCGGTCCATCCGTCTATCGCAAATGCGCTGACGCGCTGACCGAGCTGAATATATTCCTGCAGGAGAATGTATTTGACGGTCTCCGGTTTCTTCAGCCGGATCACCACCGCGGCAGCATGAACCGAATCGTCGGTTGCCCAATAAGTTTCTTTATTCCCGTCCGTAAGATTTTCCGGCGAGAATTCTTTCTGACGACCACGAAAGTTTTCTGCTGTTACCCGGGCATGCGCTGCCAGGTTATGGCCAAGTTCTTTCTTCAGCAGGGCGCGGAAAGCAACCAACGCCTGCACATCCGTTTCATGAAAGCGTCCAGACCTGTCCGGCGGTATATTCAACAGCAACGTCGAGCCACGACCGACCGAGTGAAGATAAATGCTGAACAGCTTCTGCGGGGATTTCACCAGGCTGTCTTCCGACGCGTGGTAAAACCAGCCCGGACGGATCGATACGTCCACCTCGGCAGGAATCCACTGGTTACCGTCGGATGATCCCGTGCCGAGTAATGTTTCAATGCCTGCCTTGCCTGCATAGAGCGTATCCGCAGAAATCGTGTTCCAATTGGTTTCTCCCGCTTCTCCGTTTTCATTTCCTACCCAACGTACTCCGGGACCTGCGTCACTGAAAAAAAGAACTTTCGGTTGCAGGGATTTTACCAGCGCGAGGGTGCCCGGCCAGTCATAATAATGCTGCCCGTCGATTGAACGTTTTTCCCTGGCTCCGCCGTAATATCCATCCCCGCCATTGGCGCCATCAAACCACATTTCAAAAACAGGCCCGTATTGGCCGAACAGTTCCCGCAGCTGGTTCCGGTAGTAACTGATATAAGCAGCGCTTCCATAATCGGATCGGCTTCTGTCCCACGGCGATAAATAAATACCGAAACGCAGGCCGTACCTGGCAGCAGCCGCGCTGGTTTCCCGCACCAGATCTCCTTTGCCATTTTTATAGGGACTTGCCGCGATGGTCCTGTCGGAGAATTTGGAAGGCCATAAACAAAACCCATCATGGTGTTTGCAGGTGAGGATCAGCATGCCGAACCCCGTTTCTTTCAATATCCTCGCCCACTGCCCGGGGTCGGCATCGGAGGGGTTAAAAAGTTCCGGAAATTCATCTCCGTAACCCCATTCCTTATCCGTGAACGTATTGATGTTAAAATGAACAAAGGCATTCGTTTCCATTTCGTGCCAGGCCAGTTGCGTTGCCGATGGCACCGGATACAAGGGAGCAGGTGGTGCCTGTGCGTGCAGCACGCCGGACAGTATGAGCATGCTTGATATTCCGGCGACCCAAGGCTTCCAATTCATGTGACAATATTACGAATTGCCGAGCCAAACGCATAAGGGATCTATGGCAGGATGCTATAGGCGCGTTTCATAAAATCGGTGATGTCTGCCGGTTTCGCTGCCGTGGCAATAAAGCCGATATAATTATCCGGACGCATCATCATCACAAAACTGGTCGGAAAACCAAACCGTTTCAATGTCTCACGGTTAGCAGTACCTGATTCGATCATCAGGAAATTGAACAAATCATTTTCATCCGGCATTTCCGGCATGTCCGTATCGAAAGCACAAAGGGTAAATGGTTTCTCACCGGCTTCTTTGATCAGGTCGTAGACCGAAACGGGCTGACTGCCCCGGACCAGCACAGCATAGGGACAGCGGTCACCGGCCTTAACGCGGCCCGCTATCCCCATCGAGAGCGAAGAATGCGGGTATGCGATGCGGATTTGCGACACGCTGCTGAAAAGCATTTTGCGTACCTGTTTCCATTTGGTGATCAGCGGAACAAAGAAGGGGATCAGTTTCATTCTTAAAAAAGCAAAAAAAGCCGTATCCGTGACCATACCCGAAAAAAGACGGTCGGTTGATTTCACCAGGTCTTCAGCCACGGGATTTCGCTCTTCATGATAGGTTGCCAGGAGCGCCGGCCCTGCTTTCCCCCGCTGCACCAGCGAGAGTTTCCAGGCAAGGTTGTATGCATCCTGCAAACCGGTATTCATGCCCTGCCCGCCGGCCGGACTATGCACATGCGCCGCGTCACCTGCAAAGAAAATATTGTCATGGCTGAACCGTGCCACTTTTTTATGGTGGAGTTTATACGTGGAATGCCATTGCGTGTCATACAATTTTGCGGGCATGGCCATATCCTTTTTTATATGGGAAAATATCTGCTCCAGCGGAAATTCGTCCTGGTGGTAATCTTCCTTTGGCAGAATGCCGAGCACGCGGAAATGATCGGCGCCTTTCATGGGAAACAACATCGTTACACCCTGGTCGGTCAGGAAAAGCGACAGCTGGCTGGAAGAAAATCCGCCATCTATATGCGTATCCACTACGTAAAACACATTGAGGTAGGTGCCGCCGGTAAATGACACTTTCGAAAAATCCCGCACCATACTCCTGCTGCCATCGCAGGCGATCAGGTATTTGCACCGGTAGGAAATCGGATTCCCCTCCTGGATGGTTTCAATAATATATTGGCCATTTTCAGAACGAATGGACTGGACCGTGGTATTCCAATGAACCTGTTGTTGACGGGATAACAGGTGATCGTACAGGACCCGCTCATTTTTACTTTGTTCATACATCATGAGAAAAGGAAAAGGCGTTCTGTTTTCGTCCCTGTCAACGACCTGTATGGTGGCTGTTTTCCGACCCGCCCTGTAGAGGTTTACCCCGTCGTTGGGCTGGCCATCCGCGACGATCTGATCGCTGAGTCCCATTTGCTGATATATTTCCATGCTGCGCGCCTGCACCACCAGGGCGCGCGACTGATCCGTGGTGCCGGTTTTCTGATCGATGATTATAAATTCGGTGCCGAATCGGGTCAGCTGGTTGGCGAGCATGAGACCGGTAGGTCCCGCGCCGACGATCAGGATGTCACAAGAAATGGTCTGTATCATAAACTGGATAATTTAAATTTGGTCATTTGACTAAATAAAGTTGAAAAAAAACTGCGCTATTTCAGCATCATTTTAAACCATATGGGCACCATCGCTTTTCTTTCTTCCATCAGCCGTCTGAACTCTTCATCCCCTGCAACGCCGGTAGCCTGGAATACGGGTTTTATGATAAAGGGGAAAATCATCATTCCCAAAAAGTTCAAAAACAATTGCGTAGGCTGAATGTCTTTTTTCTTTTCGACCACCTGTTTCATAAAGTGAGATTTCAGGATGGTTGTATCGAGTTGCAGTGTTTTTCCAAAGCGTCCGGGATTGGTCCTGATCTCGCTGAGCACAAAGAGCGGAAGGTCCGGGTTTTTCAGCAGCATCCCGATGTAGTGATCTGCGATCCATTCAATTTTTTCAGCTAGCGTCGTGTCGTGATCGTTCAGTGCCGGCGCCATAAAAGCAAAGAGCTGTTGAATTTTCTCCAGCATGATCGTTTCAAACAGCTTTTCCTTGCTTCTGAAATAGTAATGAAACAGCGCCAGGTTCAGTCCCGCCGTGTCCGCAATATCACGCGTGGTGGTAGCCGCATATCCTTTTTTTGTAAAGACCCGTTCCGCCGCCTCTTTAAGCTTCTCTTCCGTTGACCGGTTTTTTTTCTTTTCCGCTACCGCTGTTTTACCTGCCATATTGCTTTTTACGCTGGCAAAGCTAAGCTGAAATATCGAATTAATCAAATGATTTAATCAATTGACCTATTTAATACATATAAATAAATACCATTTGGCAACCTTCGTTTACCGGTACTTAACGACCATTTGACGATTTTTTTTATCCGGGTTTAAACTTAAGATGGATATTCGGGTCCGACCGCATACTTCATTGCTGAAACACTGACTACATGAGAATATCCCTGCCATACAGCGTTGTTTTTGTTATGCTTTGCCTGGGCGCCTGTAAGAAGTCCGATAATATGGCGGCGGCTGTGAGCATTACACCTCCGGTGGTCTATGCCATTGATTCACCCATAAAAACAGACGCGGCTTTCTATTCGGTTACGGGATACGATAGCAGTTCACCCAACGGGGAGGTACTGATGGCCGTGAATTCGGGCAAGTCGGGTCTCTTGTTGTTTACAGACCGGCGGGGATCGCTGATCCGCGAGAAGACAATGCCGATCCATGTGGAAGATCTGCAAAAATGGAACGTCAACGGGCTTGTCCGTTATAGCTATTTCCAAACCCGGGGAAATCCGGTAACGCTCGAAAATATTCAGGGGACCGAGGTTGGTTACGAAATGATCTGCGATTCGGATCTGACGATCATCGATTCGGCAAAGCTGATCAGCTATCATGACATCGACGCTTCGGTATCCGATAAACTGGATGTACACGAATTTATCCTACTGGGCGATCATCATTATATCACCGAATCCTACTATGTAAAAACGCCGACCAATATCCCTGACAGCCTGCATCCCATTCAGGGTGTACGGGTGGCAGCATGCATCATTCAGGAAATTGACAACGGGCAGGTTGTGTTTCAATGGGATGGCAGCGATTATCCCGAACTCTATTCGTCGAGCCAGGAAAACAATAATTTTCGAGATACCAGCACCGTGCACGATTATATGCACCTGAATTCCATTTGCGTGGATTCCGCTGACAACAACCTCATCGTCTCCTTCCGCAATCTTGATGAGATTGTGAAACTGAATCGCCAGTCCGGTGATATCATGTGGCGGCTGGGGGGGAATAACAGTGATTTTCCGCAGACAGCCGACCAGCTTTTTCTTCGTCATCATTATCCCCGACTGACCGACCATGGCAAGACGCTGATTTTTGTTGACAACGGATTGATCACGGGTCGTGCCTTCACCCGCATCCTCGAATTCCAGCTGGATGAATCGGCAAAAACCATCAGCGGTTTTAAAGCCTATCACTT
>CAZZYD010000142.1:0-9545 GCA_964658175.1 uncultured Puia sp.
GACAACGGATACCTTGTCGGCAACATCACCCATTCACCCGGCTTTGTGGCCATGCCTTATCAGTTACCGAAACTGTCAGACTGCAATATCAATATCATCAGCGACTGGGTGGCAAGGGGCGCACAGAACGACTAAGCATCTTACAAAACACATATATGAGAAAACGATTCGTCACGATCTGCCTAGTACTGGCAGCCGGCCTCGCCGCACACGCGCAAAAATTTGGCACCCGTACGGGAAACGTCAGCTTTTTTTCAAAGTCTCCGCTGGAAAACATCAAAGCGGAAAACAACCAGGCCTATGCCGTGATCGATGCAGGCAAAAAAAATCTCGCGATCGCGCTGCTGCTCAAAGGATTTATTTTTGAGAAAGAACTCATGCAAACGCATTTCAACGAGAACTATGTGGAAAGCGACAAATATCCAAAAGCGAATTTCAACGGCACATTCGAAGGAAGTACCGCGACCCTGGATAAAGACGGCAACTACCAGGTCACGGTGAAGGGCACACTTAGTCTGCACAACGTGACAAAAACCATTGAAGTGCCGGCCACCCTGAAGAAACAGGGGAACAGCATCACCGGGAATGCAAATTTTAAAGTAAAACCTGAAGACTATAACATTTCGATTCCCTCCATCGTACGGGATAAAATCGCCAGCGAAATCACCGTTACTGTCAACATCGACTGCAACAGCATGAACTAAAAACTATGAATCAAAAAAAACGCCTTCTTCTCTGCCTGTCAGTACTTTTCGCCACCTGCGTCGCCGCGCAGGACAGCAGCCTGCTGAACAACCTGAATGATTCGCTGGCACTGACGCCAAAAGCGCCTGTTACCGGCACCTTCAAAGCACTCTATATCGTCAACACCCAAACGGTGGAACAACCCGGTGCGGGTGCGCTCAATTTTGAAATCCAACACCGGTTCGGAAAACTGAACAGCGGTTCATATAATTTTTTCGGTCTCGACAATGCGACACTCCGGCTCGGATTGGATTACGGCATCAGCAGCCGGTTATCCGTTGGCATTGGCCGGAGTTCCTATCTGAAAACATTTGACGGCTACCTGAAATATAAATTGTTGCTGCAGTCAGACGGCTCCAACCGGATGCCGGTAACCGTGGATATCGTGGGCATCGCGAGCAATTATACCCAGCATAGTCCGGGGGACAGTTTGCTGAATGCCAAATACCGAACCACCTATGGCGTTCAATTGCTGATTGCACGGAAGATCAGCTCCATCCTGTCGCTGCAGATTTCGCCCATCTGGCTGCACTACAACCTCGTGCCAACAACAGCCGACAAAAACGATGTATTCGCCGTCGGCGTCGGGGGCAGACTGAAAATCACCCGGCGCATGAGCATCAATGCGGAATACAATTATTTGCCGTCAAACCAGGTGGTTTCGGCCACGACCAACAATTCATTTTCACTGGGCTGGGACATCGAGACCGGTGGTCACGTATTCCAGCTCGTGTTCAGCAATTCGCAGAGCATCGTGCCCACGCAGTATGTTGCGCAATCCGTCAAAGATGTACCTCAGTCCACCGGCAACTGGGCGAAAGGGGATGTCTATTTCGGATTTAATATTTCACGGGCATTCAACCTGAAAAAGAAACACGAACTGGTAAAACACTAGTCCTATTGAAGCAGATCTTATACGATACACTGGCGATCCTCCATCCGGCGGAGCGGCGAAAGCTGTTCCGCCTGACGGTTTTTGATGCGGTGATCAGTCTGCTCGACATCTTCTTTCTGGCCACCCTCTTGTTTTGCATCCAGCTTTATTCCGATCCGGCTTTCGTTTCCCGGCACCCATGGCTTCCGGATTTCCTGCGCACCCCTCATTCGCTCTGGCCGATGGCGACCGTATGTGTTTGCTTTGGGATTAAAAACTGGCTCGCCTATCTGCTGTATGAAAGGCAGTGCCGTTTCCGGTTCGGCCTGTCCCTGCGCTTGGCCACCCGGAATATGGCGGAATACCTCGACGGTCCTTACGACCATTTTATCGGCACGGATTCTTCGGTGCATGCCGGACAGATCAGTCAGCAGCCCATTGAATTTTGTCAGAATGTGCTGGAAGGCTGGCAGCAGGTGGTGCGGGAAGGAGCGCTGATTATTTTTGCGATCGTGGCTTCGCTGGTTTTTAATGCGGCATTATTTATATCGCTGTTGCTCATCCTTACGCCGCCTGTATTGCTGATTGCGCGTTTGAGCAGGAAAAAATTGCACACGGCGCGCACCCAGATGAAATCTGCGCGGGATAAAACCTGGCAGCATGTGCATGAATCGATCGCCGCTTTCGTGGAAAGCAACCTCTACCATCGCAATCGGTTTTTTACTGCGCGCTATGCCGGCTCGCAAAGCCACCTGAATGATCAGCTGTCCACATTGCGCGTGATGCAGGCGCTGCCCGCCCGCATCTCTGAATGGTTTGCCGTGGCCGGACTGCTGATTCTCCTCTGGCTGGGCCCACGGTTTACCCACGGCATCAACAACTATATCACCCTGGGCGCTTTTCTTGCCGCCGCATACAAGATCATTCCCGGCGTTTCCCGCATTCAGCATCTGCTGGCGGTGATCCGTACCTATGGATTTACCGTAAACGGAATGCTGACGAAACCGGGATCCGTCACAGCGCCGGCGGCGGATCCCGCCCCGATCCGGTCTCTGCGCCTGCTGCGCGTTCGGTTCCAGCATGCGGGCAATCCCCTATCTTCTCCCTTTACCGCATCGCTCGAACCGGGAGATTTTGTTTTACTGCAGGGACAGTCAGGATCGGGAAAGACAACGCTGATCAATTTACTGCTCGGATTTCTCGAACCTGCGGCCGGAAGTATTTTGATCAACGACCATCCGGTTTCAGCTTCCGAAAGAAAACGTTACTGGCCACAGATCGCCTACACGCAGCAGGCGCCTTTTATTTTGCATGACAGCCTGTTAAACAATATCACCCTCGGTGCGGAGTTGCCGGATATGAAAAAAATTGACCAGGTGCTTGCCGTCACCGGACTCGACCGCCTGGTATCACAGGCTGCCGACGGTGTCGGGCTGATGCTGGCGGAACAGGGAAAAAATATCAGTGGCGGACAACGGCAGCGGGTGGCGCTTGCCCGGGCGCTGTATAAAGAGTCCAGGGTAATATTGGTCGATGAACCCTTCAATGAACTTGACCTGAAAGCCGAAATATCTCTGCTCGCCCACCTGAAATCATTATCGGAAGAAGGGAAGATCATTTTGCTGATATCGCACCAGGACCGTTGCCTCTCCTATTGCAATAAGTCCTACAGCATCGATCCGGTCACGCATCCACTCATCCCCTTATGACTACCCGAAAAAATGCGTTGCTGATCCTGAGTCCGGGTTTTCCGGAAAATGAAGCGGACAGTACCTGTCTCCCATCCCAGCAGCTCCTCGTCCGCTCCCTCAACCGCCTTTATCCAAGTCTCGCGGTGATCATAGTCAGTTTTCAATATCCTTTTGCTCGGAAAGAATATCAATGGCATGGCAACCGCGTGATTGCGCTTGGGGGCGCCAATAAAAACGGTATTCGCCGGCGGATCACCTGGTACCGCGCGTGGAAGCTGCTGCAGCAGATTGGGCGCGAGCAGGCGCTGCTCGGCATCTTCAGTTTCTGGTGCACCGAATGCGCGCTCGTAGGCAGCCGTTTTGCAAAAAAAACAGGTCTGCCACATTATATCTGGATACTGGGACAGGACGCGAAAAAATCCAACCGCTTCGTGCAGCGTATCCGGCCAACGGCCGAAAATCTGGTCGCGCTTTCCACCACGGTGGCGGCAACTTTTTTTCGGAACCACGGGATATCACCCGGTCACCTGATACCAAACGGGATCGAGCCCTCCCTCTTTCCAACTGAAGCGCTGCCGCGCGATATCGATATCCTCGGTGCGGGTTCGCTTATTCCGCTGAAACAATATGATCTGTTCATTTCCATCTGTCGCCAGTTGCTGGATAAAAAACCAAATGCCCGCATGATGCTGTGCGGCAAGGGACCGCTGGAAGAATCCCTCCTCCGGCAGATCGCGGACTGCGGCCTCGAACAGCACCTCACCCTCACCGGTGAACTGTCTCACCCGATGTTGCTTGACAGGATGAGCCGGTGCCATGTATTCCTGCACACTTCGAATTATGAAGGATTCAGCACGGTGTGTCTGGAAGCATTATATGCCGGTGCGCGCGTGATCAGTTTTTGCGATCCGGGTACCGGGCCGGTGCCGAACTGGTTTATCGCGCGGGATGCAAGCGACATGTCGGCGATCGCAGCGCGATGGTTGTCTGCTCCGCCGCTGACGAAGCCAGCTCAATTCCCCTTCACCATGGATGAAACCGCGGCCAGGCTCATGCGGCTTTTCGGCTATGCGGTACCGATCGCCTGAAGGATATCTGCCGCGATGCCGTCAAAAGAAAGTTTCCGGGAAAAACGCCTGAGCACGCGCTTCCGGAATACCTGCCGGTCGGTGTGCATACATTTTTCGAGGGCCTCTTCCAACGCTGTTTCGTCGCCTGCCGCATACAGGATACCGCAACTGCCATCCGCCGTCATCATCCGGAAGGACGGAATATCCGTAAGCACGGGAATGCATCAGCAGGACATGGCTTCACAAATGGCTACACCGCTTCCTTCGTAATGCGAACTGGAGATGATAAAATCGGCGCTGGCAAACCAGTCGTTCATGGCCGCGTGTTTTTGTCCCGGCACCAGGTGAATGACGTCAGCTCCCCGATCAAGCTGTTTACACAACGCTGTCAGGTCCGGCAACAACTCCACACCCGTATAAATAAGGTAGAGCGTGGCGCCGGGATGATGCGCTTGAAACCGCATAAAGCTGCGGACTACCAGGAGCGGATCTTTGTTGCTGTCGAGCCTGCCCACCCATAAAAAAACAGGATCGCCGTGTATACCGGTGATGGTGCGGCTGAGACCGGCGGGCTTTTCTTTGAATGCCGACGAGGCCTCCATGATTTCAAAAATTTTTTTTCGCGAACGGATGATTTTTTTCAGCAGCCATTCGTCGGCCATGGCCGCGGCCGCAAAAAAATATCCGTTGATACTGTGGTCCGCCATCCGCTGGGCGTATTTCTTGAGGCCCGTACCGGGTTTTTCGGCGTGGTGCTGGATGAATATTTTTACGTCCTTCCCCAGCAGCCACCGGAGCTGGATCAACTGCAGGGGAAAATGCAGGCTGTGAACGATCACGATATCCGGCGCGAGTTTTTTTACCTGCTGATGCAAGCGCCGTGGAAAAAGGCGTGATTGGTCCGGTAAGTTCAGAAAATGATAGGACACGCCTTCCCGGTTATATTCTCCGACAAAATCGATCTGTTCGATGCTGATCACCTCATGATATTTCGCGAGCGCATACAGGATACCGGTATATCCTTCCAGCCGCTGGAGCCAGGCTTCCGGCGTCTGAAAAGAAGGCGATCTTGTATAGCCCATGAAAACAATCCTCATACAGCGCATCATTTAACACCCGTCAGAAAATATCAATATCCGCAAAACTGAATTTCAACCGGGCCGCGGGAATATCAGCACCAAAATCCTTGCAAAGGATCGGGAAAGAGGGAACTGACGGAAAACGTTTTGCACACAACGCATGCGCAGGGGTATCGCTGCTGAAATGCAGTTGGATATATGGCAAGCCCAGGCGGCGCGCCAGCGCGATCAATTTGCGGAACAGCAGATCCGGGGACATATCATTCAATTGCAGATCCCCGATCAACAGTCCCTGCTGGCATTTGAGCCAGACCAGCGCTTCGCCGACACGGATCACCGCGCGCGACTGATAATTTTTATACTGCAGGTATTCCGCGTCGCGCACCACCCCCGCAAAACCCTCGCTGATCAAATTATTTTCTATGCCCATGGATCCTGTCGGATGCAGCAATCTGCCCGCATAACGTGCGTACCATTTTTGTAGGATAGGGAGCCGCTGTGCCATTCGATGGAGCGGGATCGTCCGCACCGGGATGGTAAAGCAATCCATCGATCCCGCCTGCGTCCAGTGCAATTTGTGGATCGCCCCATGCAGGGAATGCTGGTTTGGGAATCCAAAAATCAGCCGGATGCCGAACTGCCGGCACAGGTCAAAACATAGATTGGATAATTCCACAAACAATCCTTTATACCGGTAACCGGGATGGGTCATTGTATCGGCGGACTGGGCGGCGAGGACGCGTTCACCCTTCCAGGAAATAAAACAGGGAATCACGGCATAAAAACCAATCACGACTTCCGCCGCATTGATGGCGAGATAGCCGGCGTAGGCCACGCCGGTATAGCAAGTGTCATATTTTTTCTGAAAATATCCGGGTGCCGGTGGTTTTTGATAGACCGCTGCATAAAGGGTTTCCACCTCCCCGATATGATGACGGGTCATTTGAACGACGCGGTAGCCGGTATCTTCGATTGTTTCAGACATATTTTTTTTTGATGACAGCGATCATTTGACTGTTGACGGAAATATATGGGTTCACGGTAAACCTTTCGCGCAGGGCGGGCTCCTGTGCGTCTTCGGGGCGATTCAAATCAACCGCCAGCAACTGGCTGAAACCAGCCGCCCGCGCCGCAGCCAACACGGCGGGCGAATAGCTGCCATAAGGAAAGGCCAGTGAACAGACAGGCTTCCCTGTCATTTTTTGAAGCCAGGTTTTTGACTGTCGGAGTTCGCTGCTGAGTGCTGCGGGTGCCAGCACCGCCAGGTCATTGTGAAAATAACCATGACCACCAATGCTGATACCGGGCGCATCGGCCAGGGTACGTAGCTGGCTTTCGGTGAGCTGCATCCAGAAATCAGAAAGGGCAGGACGCTCCTCCGGCGAATAATGAGCAGATAAGGTTTGCATCATGCGCGCCTTCGATGGAAAGTCGGTGTGCCGGAGATCATCGGCCAGCAGACGACCGCTGGACAATTCCACATATTTTGACTGGCGGTTGCGCCGGTAGCTTTTTTGCCCGAGCGAGAAAGCAGCCGGCCCGAAATGCTGCTGCTGGCAAAGAAAATCGTTCCAGAGAATGGATCCGCCGGTGTCCCGGATCGCGGTGACAAAAAAATGTGCCGGCAGTTGGTATTTCCGCAGCAGGGGCAATACATAATCGTGGTTGTTCGCAAATCCGTCGTCAAAACTCAGACAAATATTGAAACGACCGGGAACGAACCGCTGCTGGAAATAGTCATCCAGCGAAATCACTGCAAAGTATTTTTTATAGAAGCGCAGGTGACTTTCGAAGGTTTTTGCCGTTATAAATAGACTATTGAAGCGGGTGGGCCGCGTGCGGCAAACGCCATGGTACACGAGGATGCGCGCACCGCGGGCATTGCGGAAAAAGGATTCGTTCATGCCGAAGAATCCCGCCACATCCTGCCCGAGCAGTGTTTTTTTGCGTTTCAATAGGGAGAACAATTTTTTTGTCGCCGACATGGATGGTTTAATCAATAATTTGCAAACGAATCAATGGCTCCTTCCTTCTCCGGTAACCTGGTCAGCGTAATTCTGCCCACCTTCAACCGCGCCTCGCTGCTGGCAGAAAGCATCCGGAGCGTCCTGACGCAGGACTATTCCGATCTTGAACTGCTCATCATGGACGACGGGTCGGAAGACCAGACGGCCGAACTGGTGCGCGCCCTGCAGGATGACCGTATCCGTTATTTTCAGCTGCCGCATACGGGCCACACGGGACGATTGAAAAACATCGCGATCCGCGAAGCACGGGGCGGGTTTCTCGCTTTCATCGATTCGGATGACTGCTGGAAGCCCGGCAAGCTTACAAAACAAATGCAACTCCTCGAGGCGCATCCCGAAATCGGTTTTTCGATTACGGATGTCACCACTTTTCAGGGCGATCAGATCCTGATCGACCATTCTTACCACCTGCAACATACCATTGAATGCCGGAATATTTTCGGGTGGATGAAACAGAGTCGCTTTCTGGTATATAATCCAACGCTCGTGCTGAGAAAAGGTTGCCTGGACCGGGTCGGAACCTTCGACGAAACCATGCCATCGGGCGACTATCATTTCAATATGCGGCTGGCGCATGACTACGATGCCGGGATCATTTACGAATCCCTGTTGTGGCGGCGTGTGCACGAAAGCAATTTCAGCAATGAAACGCCGATCGAAAATTATGAAGAATACCTGGCCACCTTTGAATACCTCTATGCCAGGCGGATGCTGGAAAAAAAATACCTCGTAAAGGCAAGGGCGAATGCATTTTTTAAGATGGGAAATATTTATCTCGAAAAAGGCGACCGGCAGCAGGCACGCAAAGCTTTTATCCGCGCCCTGTCACAAAATCCTCTCCGTTTGCGCGCCTGGCGCCGGTGGATGACAAGTCTCCGCCCGGTCAAAGCCAACTCCCGGGCATCGCGGGCCGTTTAAACCACGGCCACCATTATGCAAAAACACATCAGATACCTGGTCGGGCGATTGTACAAACCCCTGCTCGTGAAATATCTTTCCCGAACCCGCAATTTCCGTTACCGGGACCTTGCCCTGCAGGTGCCGAAGGAAGTATTTCATCCGGGATTTTTTTTCAGCAGCAAGATGCTGCTGCGTTTCCTCATATCCAAACCGCTGGCCGGCCGCACGCTGCTGGAAGTCGGCGCAGGCAGCGGACTGATCTCTTTTGTTGCCGCCCGGGCGGGCGCCCTCGTCACCGCCACGGATATCAATCCGCAGGCCATCCATTTCCTGAAGATCAATGCACAGGCAAACCGGCTGGCGCCCGTCATCATCGAGTCGGATCTTTTTGAAAAAATACCGCCCCAACGATTCGACTTCATTGCCATTAACCCGCCTTACTACAGGAAAACCCCCACCACGCCGGCTGATTATGCCTGGTGCTGCGGTGAACAAGGCGAATATTTCCAGGGACTTTTCCATGGTCTGGCAGACTATAGCACCCCCGCCACGCAGGTGTATATGATCCTCTGCGACGGATGCGATCTGGAGATGATCCACGGGATCGCCGCGGAACAAGGCTGGACGCTGCGGTGCGTGGAACAACGGTCTAATCTGCTGGAGACCAATTTCATCTTCCGCGCCACCGCCGGATAAAAGCCATCCGGCCCAGGCATCTACCCTCCCAAAATCCGCGTTTATCATCCGGATACGGGTAAGCCGTCGACATCATCATGCATAAAATCCTTTTATTCAATCCCCGCAGTGCTACATCTAAATACCGGATTCCCAACTCCATCCTCAATATCGCCGCTTCCGTGGAAGGGCAGTATGACTGGGTGATCGTGGACGGAAACCGGGAATCGGATCCGTATAAAAAAATCAGCGCCTACCTGCGCACCGGAGAATTCGGCTATGTCGGGTTCACCGTCATGCCGGGTCCCCAGCTTAAACAGGCGATCCCTTATGCGAAGCAGATCCGCGAATCCTTTCCCGGCATCGTCATGATCTGGGGTGGGTATTTTCCATCCAACCAGCACAAAGTGGTGCTGAATTCGGGATATGTAGATTTTGTGATCAACGGTCCGGGCGACCATGCATTCCCGGAACTCATCGATGCG
>CAZZYD010000143.1:0-7357 GCA_964658175.1 uncultured Puia sp.
GGATTTTTCAACGGCAGACTGACAGGTACGTTTGATGTCTTCTTCAAAAAGACGACCGATCCGTTATATGCTGCAACATTCCCGACACCTGCACCAAGCGGCGTAGTATATCAAAATCTTCCAAAGGGCGCTTATATCTCCAATAACGGAGGTGAACTTTCACTGAATGCAGTGATCATCAAATCTGAAAATTGGACATGGTCTGTGGGTGGAAACGTAACCTATGTTAAAAACAAATTCGTTTATCCTGCCGGCGGAACTGCGCCACTGGTGCTTACCGGCCAGTTGAATGGTAAAGGAACATCTGCCACCTATGTTCAGGCAATTGCCAACGGGCAGCCCCTGGATGTATTCTTCCTGCGTAAATTTCACGGGTTCGACCAGAATGGTTTTGCCATCACCGACGGTGCAGCAAGTTATGCCGGCGATCCAAATCCAAAATACATTGTTGGTCTGAACACGACCCTGGAATATAAAAAATTCTCCTTCATCGTGAATGCTCATGGCGCGTATGACTTCTTCATCTATAACAACACATTACAGGCTGTTACCGGTTTGAGCTTTATCAATAACGGTAGCAATATTTCCAAACAGCTGATTAACTCACCTGAAAACGTTGCCAACCCGGTTTCTGCCTCAACCCGTTACATGGAAAAGGGCAATTACATGAAATTGGGTAACGTAACCTTCCGCTATGTGGTAGGTGATTTCGGAAAGTTTGGAAAAAATGCGAGCGTGTTTATCTCAGGAAGCAATTTGTTCGTGATCTCGAAATATCATGGATTTGACCCTGAAGTAAACGTTGCAACGGCGGATATCAACAATACGGGAATTCCGTCCAGAGGTATCGACTATGTGGGTTATCCAACCGTTCGTTCGTTCTCTTTAGGTATCAACTTCAGTTTGTATTGATTGCTTGTTCAAAAATGAATCATAATTTAGATATTGCTTAAACTTGCTACTATGACAATTAAATATTCCTTACTCGTCGCTTCCGCCGCGGTTTTAACAACCATCGGTTGTACGAAGCTGAACGGGGTGCAGCACGATTCGCTCGTGAATACGAGCACCGGTTCCGGGAACATCAGTCCCACCTCATTGCTTTCAAATGCCTATAACGACCTTAACGGCACGTTCCATGGTCAGGATCAGTTATTCTCACTCGAAGAAACAGTGTCTGATGAAGCGCTGATTCCAACGCGTGGTGGTGACTGGGATGACAATGGCGTATGGCGCGTGCTGCATGCCCATACCTGGGATGTCACCCATACTCAATCCCAATCCGTATTTAACGGACTTGGAAAAATGGAAAGTGATGCGACCACCGTACTCGCGTTCGGCCCAACCACTGAACAGGCTGCCGAAGCGGTGTTCCTGAGAAGTCTTGCACAGTTTTATCTGCTGGATCTTTATGGCCAGGTGCCCTACAGATCTGTAGAAAAATACAATGGTATCGATGCGCCACCGGTATTGTCCGGCCAGCAGGCGATTGACACGCTGGTGACCAATCTGACTGCGATCATTCCGGTTTTATCACAGGCCAATTCCCCTTACAAAGCAGGTCCGGATGCTGCCCGTTTCCTGTTGATGAAAGTGTTGCTTAACAAGCAGGCCTTTCTAAACAAGGCAACACCAGCTCCCGCAGATGCGAACGATATGGCGACCGTGATCAGCCTTGGTGCTGCTATCTCAGCCAATGGGTACAGTTTAACGCCGCATTACTTCGATATTTTCGGACCAAATAACGGCGGCGCCGATCCAGGATATGGATGGGGCCCTAACACCGAAGCAATCCTGGCTTATCCAAACATGCCCGGCGTGGCCAGCAACAACGGTATCAGTGCCGGCGGTATTGATGCACGCTGGATGATGACCCTGCATTACAATTCCAATGGTCATAAAGACACAACAGGTGGTAATAAGATCGGGCCCTACGGTGGTGCCGGTTGGAATGGTTTTGCCACAGTTGCCGATTTCTACAATGCATTTGATGCTTCCGATACCATGCGCCTGGGTGTTGCTTATCCAGGCAGTACTACAAAAACTGGTATCCGTGCCGGATTCCTGGTGGGACAGCAATATGACGAACATGGTGTTGCCCGCGTAGACAGAAACGGCAATCCGCTCTCTTTCAACCCACAGGTTGCACTGATCGAACCGGATCCGAAAACACTGGAAGTTGATGGTATCCGCGTGGTTAAGTATCCGGTGGATGCAGAAAACTACAATGGTGGCCAACAGGGTAACCAGCTCCAGTTCTTCCGTTATGCGGATGTACTGTTGATGATTGCTGAAGCACACCTGCGCAGTGATGATGCCGGCGGAGCAGGCACATCCCTTTCGATTGTGAATAGTATCCGTGCAGCACGTATGGCAGCGCCTTTAACAGGCCCGCTGGTGCTTTATAATTCCACCAACCTGTATGATCCAAATTCGCTTATCGCGGAAAGAGGTAAGGAAATGTACTGGGAAAGCTGGAGAAGACAGGATCTGATCCGTTTCGGCGCATTCCTGCAGCCATGGGCATTGAAAACAGCGGATGATCCGAAATATCTGCTGTATCCGATTCCTTCCACTCAGCTGATTGTTAACCCAAATCTGAAGCAGAACCCTGGGTACTAATTGCTAAAATTTATCTTTTTAATATCAAAGGTCATTATGAAAATAATGACCTTTGTTTTTTTATGTCGACTATGATCATATCGGGATTAAAAAGATTGTTGCCTGTTTCATTATTGATACTTGTTGTATCCTGTAAAAATGCGGGACATTCTTCCGTTCAGTTTGAAAAAATGGATAATACCGGTATCGACTTTGTCAATACCGTTACCGATGGACCCGTAGAAAACAGCTTCCTGTTCAGGAACTTTTACAACGGAGGCGGTGTGGCCATTGGCGACATTAATAACGACAGCCTTCCCGATGTTTTCCTTACCTCCAATGCCGGCTCAAATAAACTTTATCTGAACAAAGGGAATTTTAAATTCGAAGATATTACCGAAAAATCCGGAATTACACAGGACAGCATGTGGAGTACGGGGGTCGTGTTCGTAGACATAAATAACGACGCATGGCTGGATATCTATGTGTGTAATTCCGGACACATGAGCACCGGACATCGCCGCAACAAGCTGTATATAAACAATCGTAACGGCACGTTCACGGAATCGGCCGCTCAGTACGGATTGGATATTTCCGCCTATACCACGCAGGTATCTTTTTTTGATTATGACATGGACGGCGACCTTGATTGCTTTATGATCAATAACAGTCCGGTTCCGGTCAATACGCTGAATAATTCCAACCGGCGCGATCTGCCGGAAAAAGAGTGGCCCGTAGCCGAATTTCTGAAAGGCGGCGGCGATCACCTGTTTCGCAATGATAACGGACATTTTACCGAAGTGACCAAACAGGCCGGCATCCATGGCAGCCTCATCAGTTTCGGTTTGGGCGTATCGGTCAGTGACGTCAACAATGATGGATTGCCGGATGTGTTTGTTTCGAACGACTCTTACGAAAGGGATTATTTATATATCAATCAGGGAAACGGGACTTTTAAAGACGAACTCGAAAATTGGTTCGGCCATACCAGTTTTTCTTCCATGGGAGCAGATATCGCCGATATCAACAACGACGGAGCGCCTGAAATCTTCACTACCGATATGCTTCCAGAAGATGACTACCGGCTGAAAACGCTGGGAGCATTCGATAACATCGAACTATACAATGCCAAAATAAAAGCTGGTTTTTTTCATCAGTATATGAAAAACTGCCTTCAGTTGAATAATGGCAATGGGAAATTCTGCGATATCGCCAATTACAGCGGTGTTTCGGCTACGGACTGGAGCTGGGGAGCCTTGATGTTCGATATGGACAACGATGGATTCAACGATATCTTTGTTTGTAATGGCGTGAACAAAGACGTGACCAATCTTGATTTTATGGATTTCTTCGCGAATGATGTAATCCAGAAAATGGTCCTCACCGGAAAAAAAGATCAGATCGGGGAAATACTCAACAAGGTTCCCATTCATCCCATGCTTCACAAAGCTTACCGGAACGAAGGGGATTTTCATTTTTCTGACCATGGGAAAGATTGGGGATTTACCAACGCCTCATTCGCAAACGGAGCGGCATACGGTGATCTTGACAATGATGGCGCACTCGACCTCATCATCAACAACGAAAACGGCCCCGCCTTTATCTATAAGAACAACGCACGGAAAATTTCGGGCAACAACTCTGTCAGCGTTTTTCTGCAAGGCAAATCGCCCAATCTTTTCGCGATCGGGAGTAAAATCAAACTCTTCAGCAGCGGTAAGACTTTTTACCGGGAACTGTTTCCCAGCCGCGGTTTTCAATCGTCCACCGATTATAAACAGGTAATCGGTATTGGGAAATTAAATACGATCGATTCAATCGTGATCGTGTGGCCGGATGGGAAACAAACCACACAGGTGCATCCCGGTATAAACAAGACTTTGTACATCAATGAAAGCAATAGCATTGCCCCGCCGGTATCTCCTGCCAGTAACCATCCTTCAGCCATGCTTACAATCGCACCTTCCCTGTTTGACAAACATGCTGAAGACAATAACAATGATTTTAACTACGAAAGAAACCTGCCTAAAATGCTTTCAAGAGAAGGGCCGAAAGCAACTGTTGGTGATGTAAACGGAGATGGACTTCCGGATGTTTTTATCGGCGGAACATCGCTGCATCCCGGACAGCTTTATCTACAGCTTGCGAATGGCAGTTTTGAAAAAAAGGAGGAACCATCATTCACCCGTTTTGCTGATTTTGAAGACGAAGCGGTATTGTTCTTTGATTGTGATGGCGATGGCGATCTCGACCTGTTCATCGGGCCAGGCGGCAATAACAACCCACCCTATAGTTCCCAGATGCAGAACCGATTGTTCAAAAACGACGGGAAAGGAAACTTCACACTGGATGGCGCCGCGTTTCCATCCAATCCAAACGGAATGAATACGGCGACTGCGGTCGCCTATGATTTCAATAAAGACGGATTTGTCGACCTGTTTGTCGGAGGAAGAAGCGTGCCCAGAGAATATGGCACGTCTCCTACCAGCTTTATCTATATCAATGACGGCAAAGGACATTTTAAAGACATCGCCACAGAAAAAAATCCTGACATTGCCCACATCGGGATGGTCACGGGCGCTGTTATGGCGGATATTACGGGCAATGGCGATAAAGAACTGGTGATTGTAGGAGAATGGATGAGTCCAAGAATCTTCCACTTCCAAAACGACCATTTCGTGGAGATGAAAACCAACCTGACTACACTTTCGGGGTGGTGGGAAACGGTGGCGGCGTCGGATGTCAACGGAGATGGAAAGACCGACCTGATTCTCGGAAATATCGGCGAGAACTTTTATTTGCATCCGGACCAGGCGCATCCGGTCAAATTATGGGTAAGCGACTTTGATGGTAACGGCATTCAGGATAATATCCTCACCCGTTCGATAGATGGAAAAGATATGACTGTATTCCTGAAGCGGGATCTTGAAATCCAATTGCCCATCCTGAAAAAGCAGAATCTTAAGCATGCCGATTACGCGCAGAAAAGTATCAATGACTTGCTTCCTGCCCAGTTATTATCCAAAGCATCCGTGAAAACATTTAATTTTTGCTCTTCCATCGTGGCCATCAATAACGGTAACGGTCAATTTACCATACAGAAAATGCCGGCGATGGCCCAGCTTTCGTCCGTTAACGCGTTGGCAGTAGCAGATGTCAATCATGATAAAAAGGTAGATATTGTCATCGGCGGGAACGAGTTTGGCTTCCTTCCACAATTCGGAAGGCTGGACGGCAGTTTTGGCGGCATCTTGCTGAACGATGGAAAAGGCAACTTTGAGTGGCAGCCGCCGCTTCGGTCCGGATTGCAGATAGAAGGCCAGATAAGAGACATTCAGCTGATAAAATCAAAGGCGGGAGAAGACATGCTTTTTTTGCGCAATGATGAACTCCCCCTTCTCTATACCATTAAATCCGCGATGGCAGAATAATGAAGATATCCAGTTTACTCAGGTCTTCCGGTCTTGCATTATTGATGGCGTCATGGATGATTGTAATAACGTTTGTTGCATCCTGCCATCACCGGGATGCGAACAATCCTGCCCAATTTGAAATCATCAATGCCGGAAATTCCGGTCTTCATTTCAGCAATGCGTTAAAACCCACAAATCTGTTTAACGTTTTCAAGTACATGTACTTCTATAACGGCGCGGGCGTAGGGGTGGGAGATTTCAATAACGACGGGAAATTGGATATATTCTTTGCCGCCAACCAGCAGAACAATAAAATGTTTCTGAATGATGGCAATCTCCGTTTCAGGGATGTGACGGCTGAGGCAAAAATTCCCAACGACGACGCCTGGTCAACCGGTGTTTCGGTAATTGACATCAATAATGACGGACTGCTGGACCTGTATATCTGCCGGGTCGGAAATCATGAAACACTGCATAGCCACAACCAGCTCCTCGTGTGCAAAGGCATCAGTAAACAGGGTATTCCGTATTACGAAGACGAGGCAAAAGCTTATGGACTTGATTTTTCCGGGTTCAGCACGCAGGCGGTTTTTTTCGATTACGATATGGATGGCGATCTTGATATGTATTTGCTCAATCATTCTATCCATCAAAACGGGACTTTTGGCAGGCGCGCAGAGAAGTTGAACACTTTCAGTCCTGTTTCAGGCGATCATCTGTACCGGAATGACGGTCAGGGGAAATTTACTGATGTGACCAAGGCATCCGGAATACACAGCTCTGTAATCGGTTATGGACTGGGCATCGCTGCCGCAGACATCAACCTCGACGGATATCCCGATCTCTATATCGGAAACGATTTTCATGAGAACGACTATCTCTACATGAATCAGCATGATGGCACATTTGTAGACGAGCTGAATGAACGGATGATGCATACCAGTCAGTTCACCATGGGAGTGGATGTGGCCGATGTAAATAATGACGGATTTCCCGACGTCATGACCGTGGACATGCTGCCCTCTGATCCGTATGTGCTGAAAAGATCTGAAGGCGAGGATACCTATGATATCTTCAACATGAAACTCGGATATGGATATAATCATCAGTATACCCGCAACAATCTTCAGTTCAACCGGAAAAATGGCATGTTCAGTGAGGTGGGCCTTTATTCCGATGTATATGCCACAGACTGGTCCTGGTGCCCGCTTTTCTTCGACTTTGACAACGACGGCCTGAAGGATCTCTTTGTAAGCAACGGCATCCCGAAGCGACTAAACGATATTGACTATATTAATTTCATATCGAATTCTAGTCTGCAGGAAAAGTTGCGAACGGATGCG
>CAZZYD010000143.1:7367-9345 GCA_964658175.1 uncultured Puia sp.
GGATTTAATCGACAAGTTCCCGCAGATTAAAATCGAGAATAAATTTTTCAGGAACAACGGCGCGCTGAAATTTGAAGATATGGCGGCTGCGATCGACAACGACAAAAAAACATATTCCAACGGAGCAGTATATGCGGATTTTGACAATGACGGGGATCTTGACGTGGTGGCCAGTTGTATCGATGATGATGCGCTGCTGTACAGGAATAACAGTGAGCAGCAGGGAGTCAATCGGTATGTAAGCATCCGCCTCCAGGGCTCCGCTCAGAATATCAACGCCCTGGGAGCCAAACTGATTGTATTTACCAATGGAAGTATCCGGACGTATGAGAAATATCCGGTGAGGGGATTTTTATCCAGCGCGGAGACACCGGTTCATATCGGTTTGAAAAACGCGCGGGTTGACTCCTGCTTCCTGGTATGGCCTGATAATACCTGCGAGCGCATTGTATTGACCCCGGGCAGGCCGGATATGACATTCAAATACAGGACCGGACTGCCGAAATTTGACTACAGTCTTATCACAGAAAATAAACCGGTCCGTCTGCGGCAGGCGAAAGATGTAACCGATCAGACAAAATTATTGTATAAGCACAAGGAAAATGATTTTCATGAATTCGACCGGGAACCGCTGATCCCCCATATGCTCTCCACCGAAGGACCTGCGCTGGCCGTCGGCGATTTAAATCAGGATGGACTCGAAGACGTTTACATCGGTGCATCGAAATGGGAGCATTCGGCTGTATTTCTTCAGCAATCCTCCGGGATATTCAAAAAGATCGTTGAGCCCGCGATACAGCTGGACAGCGCCGAAGAAGATGTTGACGCCTGTATCGCAGATGTTAACCACGATGGCTTTCAGGATCTGATCGTTGCCAGTGGCGGGAATGAATTTTATGGAAAAGACCAGCATCTGATGCCGCGCGTCTATCTGAATGACGGCAAAGGAAACTTCGCCAAAAAAGCGGATGCATTCGACAGTCTTTTTGTTAATGCCTCCACCATTGTACCTTTCGACATCAACGGAGATGGTTATCCCGACCTGTTTATCGGCGGAAGATCCGTTCCTTTCAATTATGGGCAGGTGCCCCAATCGTATCTCCTGCTAAATGACGGATCGGGGAAATTCACCGATGTTACGGCTAAGTATAACAATGAACTGAAGGATATCGGATTCGTTACAAAAGCGCTTTGGTTCGACCTGGACAAGGATGGCAGGAAGGATCTGTTGGTTTCGCTGGAATGGGGAGGAATTCTCGCGTTTATGAATAAAGGCGACCGGCTGGAGAAGAAAGTGTTGTCTGATAAGAAGGGCTGGTGGAATTTTATACTGCCGGTGGATCTCAACGGAGATGGAAATATCGACATCGTCGCCGGTAACCTCGGCCTCAATAGCCGCCTCAAAGCATCTGCGGAAGAACCAGTTAAAATGTATTATTATGATTTCGACGAAAACGGCAAGAAATCGCAGGTATTGACCTACTATCTGCATGGACGTGAACTGCCATTTGCCAACATCGCCGAACTGGAAAAGCAGATGCCCAAGCTGCGACGGAAATTTCTGTATGCGGAGAATTTTGCGAAAGCATCTCTGAGTGATTTGTTCACGAGTGAGAAATTGGCAAAAGCAGATGTGCTGACGGCAGATTATTTTTCAAATGCGATCCTGATGAATAACGGAAACGGGAGCTTTGAAACGCGGGCACTTCCCTGGGAAGCGCAGCTGACTTCCTACCGGGATGCGGTGGTGATCGATGCCAATGGGGATAGCCTGCCCGATATATTCCTGGTCGGTAATTACTACGAGAACAATATTCAAATGGGCCGGTACGACGCCGATTTCGGAACGATTTTACTCAATCATGGCCATGGCGTTCTCACAGCTGAAAATCTGAATGGCGTACAGCTTACGGGACAGGTCAGGCACGTTCAGCAAATCAATATCCGGAAGAAGCCAAATTATATTTTGGCACAGAAC
>CAZZYD010000144.1:0-9344 GCA_964658175.1 uncultured Puia sp.
CTGTTTATCTGTAAGACTTTCACTGATGATGCGCTGGTAGTCGGCGATCCCCTGTGCTTCCACTCTTTTTCTTTCCGCTTCCTGTCTTTCTTTCTGCAATACGAACTGCATTTTCTGTGCTTCCTGTTCGGCGCTGATCTTTTGCTCGATGGTGGTGCGTACCGAGGCGGGCAGCGTGATATTCCGGATCAGCAGTTGCTCGAGCACAAGCCCCCGTTTTCTGAAATCGTCGTCGATGCTTTTGAAGATGCGCTGCTGGAACTCCTCGCGCCGCAGCGAATACAGGGCGATGGCTTCATAATACACCGCATTGTCACGGATCTTTGTCCGCGTAAGCGGTCGAACGATCTTGTCCGTATAATCCAGACCGGTCTGCCGCAGAATATTCGGGGCTTCTGACGGAAGGACCTTATAAAGCACGGTGAGATCGATCGTTACTTCCAATCCATCGGACGTAAGCACGCGGATCGCATCGTCTCCTGTTTTGGCGCCTTCATCGTGTACGCCGCTCATGGTATAATTCTGCGTCTTTACATCCATCTTTTCCACTTCATACAGGGGATTGATAAAATGCAGTCCGCTTCCAAGCACGGTGTTCTGGACGTTGCCGAAAAGTTTCTGAACGCCGACTTCGCCCGCGTCGATCTGGACGATGCAGGCCATGAGCACGCCGATCACGAGCAGGCCGACACCGGCGAGTCGCACGAGTGCCCCAAATTTCTGAAACCCATCCTGCCGCCTGGATACCGTATAACTGATGAGGATTACTAAAATGCCAACGATGATAAGAAACATACAGTTTGTTTTTATTTATTCTGTGGTGAGCACGGGCAATTCGATGCTGCTTTGATTTTTTGCATCGTGATAGATCCGCACCCTTGATATTATAAAGTCTGCCGCTTTTGCCTGATAGATATTCACGAACTGCTGCGGGTTTCGGTCGGCCAGCGGAAACCAGCTGCTCTGCACCTGGACCATGATCCGGTGTCCTTTTTTGAAACAGTGCGCCACATCGCCGATGTTGAATTTCACCTCATCCACTGAATCCGGCGTGAAAGCAGCCGGATGCTCATAACTCTTCCGGTACCTTCCGCGGAAAATTTCTCCATGCACCAGCATTTCATAGCCGCCCATCGGATACACGAGGGTGGGATCCTCGTTGGCATAGATATCCACGGTATTGTATGATCCGGAATCCGGATAAGCATCGATCAGTTTGACAACAAAGTCGGCATCGGTGGTGGAGATGGCGGTGCGGAGTGAAACAGAAACGTTGCCCGTGACCGTTATATCGGCGGGGAGTATGGCTGTCTTAAAACTCAGCACATCTGTTCTCCGCCCCGCGAAACGCTGGTCATCGGTCATATACGTGCGCGTCCGGTTAAAATGAACGTCCTGCGTATAGGGAACCGGTTTGGCCGGGTCGCTGATATATTCGGAAAAAGCTGTTGCGGTGAGGGGCGGATTTTTATCCAGGCGGCCCTCCGGTTGAAAATAAAGGGTCGTAGCTGTTTTTTCTTTTGGCGGCCATTGGGAAAACTTTTTCCACTCGTTGGCGCCGCTGATAAAGATCGTCGCTTCCGCCATGCCGGAAATATCGCCGCTGCCTTTCAGGAAGAAATTGAAAAAAGGAATTTCGATGTTTTGCTGATACCAGGCCGAAGTATTACTGCCGAAAGAGATATTGCCGAGGTGTCCGCCATCCTGATTGGACCATTGTCCGTGCGACCAGGGACCCATCACGAGTTTGTTGAAAGATTTTCCCGGGTTGTTTTCTTCTGCGGCTTTATATGAATTCCAGGCGCCCCAGTTGTCTTCCGCATCGAAGCAGCCGCCGACCCAGAGCATAGCCGGTTGAAGGTTTTTTGTTGCGTTCCTCGCGTCGCGCGCTTTCCACCAGTCGTCATAATCGGGGTGTGCATACAGTTCCTTCCAGAACGGCACGCTGTCGCCCATGATACGCGCAATGTTGGCGAGCGGACCGGCCTGCAGGTAGAATTTATAATTGTCATGTATCGGATAACCGATAGAAACGGGCGTATCCTTCAGTGGGCCCGGATGCGATCTTCCGAAGGCAAAACCATATACGGAATAAAAATCAAAACCGTCCATGACAAAAAATGCACCGTTGTGGTGAAAATCGTCCCCGATAAACCAGTTGGTTACCGGCGCCTGCGGACTCACCGCCTTGAGCGCCGGATGCCCCGACGCCGCGGCCATGGTGGAATAAAAACCCGGATAGGAAATGCCGAATACCCCTACGCGTCCGTTGTTGTAGGGGATATTTTTTGTCAGCCATTCGATGGCGTCGTAGGTATCGCTGGCTTCATCGATTTCGTTTTTTGTTTTTTTTCCCGGGTTGAAAGGACGCACGTTGACAAAATTCCCTTCACTCATCCATCGTCCCCGCACATCCTGAAACACCATGATATATCCTTCGCGCAGGTAATTTTTCAGGTAGCTGCTCCAGAAAGCGGTGTAGCGGCCGGCGCCATAAGGAGCGCAGGAATACGGCGTGCGGTTCATCAGGATCGGATGTGTTTGCTGATGGTCGTTCGGCGTGTAGATACTGGTATATAGTTTAACGCCGTCCCGCATCGCGATCGATTTTTCGGTCTTGGTATAGTGATTCATCACCCAGGCGCTGTCGATATCCTGGGATCGTGCAAACAGAAAACGGAGGAGGAGGCAGGTGAGGAGGAGTGGTTTTTTCATGCAGCGAATTTGAACACTGAATGTAATTCATTTACGGCCGATCCGTCAGCGGTTGATTCGTTTTCTTACAAAGAGCAGCCAGATCACGTGGGCGGAGGCAAGGGCAAAAGCAGCAAAGTAGACCGGCGTCAATCCTTCTTTCGATCCAATGACGACGGCGATGATGGCCGTGAGGTAAACGACAAAAGGCAGGGCGCTGACGATGATCAGTTTGGACGTTGACAAAGGCACTTTGAAGGGACGTGCTTCCAGCGGAAATTTTTTCCGCAGGATGATGAGGCTGATGAATTCGAGGGCGATGCCGGAAGCATAGAGGCTGATATCGATCACGAGCAGTTCCTCGAAAGAAAAAAGGATCATGAAGCTGGTGATCACCGCGCAGAGAATAATGGAGACATACGGTGTGCCGTATTTCGGATGGTGTTTGGTCAGGAATTTTGGCAGCAGGCGGTCCTCGGCCATGGCGGCGGGGATGCGTGACACGGACAGCAGGACGGCGGTGAAGATCCCCAGCATGCTGGCCATGCCGCCGGCCGAGAGCAGTGAGCCCAGCCAGCGGCCGCCGATGCGGAGACCGACAAAAGGAAAACCGTTGTCACTCAGGTCTTTTGCGCTGACGCCACTGTGCTGGGCGGTATAGACTGACAGGAAGTATAACAGGTAGATGCAGCCGAAAGCAAGGGCGATAGAGAAGATATAAGAACGTGCGGGTTTGTTGATTTCATTGGCATAGGTGGTGGCATTGTCCCAGCCGATATAATTCCACATCACGGTGAACAACGCGAGTCCGAACGCATGCAGCGGCATGCCGGTATCGGCTGGCGGGGCAACATCGGCGCCGGGATGCGTGAAATGAGTGATGACGAGCAGCACAAAAGGGGTGACCACGATGGTACCAAGCAGGAGGGTGGCCCGTCCGATGCTGACGACACCGCGGATATTGAGTAAGCCATTGCCCCAGATGATGACCAGGCAAACAGGAATTTTCCAGGCGTGGATATCCGGGAAGAAGAAGGAAGCGTATTCGACGAAGAGCACGGGATAAATCGCGAGGTCGACGAAGGTGTAGAGCCAGGTCCACCAGCCTTCATAGAAGGCCCACCGGATACCGAGTGCGCGTTTCACCCACTGGTAGTAGCCGCCTTCTTCCGGCATCATGCTGTTGAGTTCGAGCACCATGAGGATGCTGGGAATATCCCAGAGCAGGGGAACGATGAGGAGGAGGGGGATGGCCCAGCGGCCGGCATAGCCGACGATGGGTTCGAGACCGAAAGGACCGCCGGAAATCGTAAAAAAGATGATGGCTGCGAGGGCGACGACGCCGATTTTACGGTTTTTTATCGCGGGCGAATCCCTGTTTCTTTTCATTAAAGCGAAAAAGGCCTGTTGGTTTGGTAAGAAAGGCAACTTTACAACAAATGGAGGGAATTAAACGGGCTGGTGGATGTTTTTTTGCTTCGATTTTTATGTGTTATATTTGCCCCCCTTTAGGGGCCCTGTAGCTCAATTGAATAGAGCATTTGACTACGGATCAAAAGGTTTCTGGTTTGAATCCAGACAGGGTCACAAAACCGGCTGGACAATTCGTCTGGCCGGTTTTTTTTTGCGAGCGACTAACGGGTTTTCATCGAAACGCGGAAGAAACCGTTGGTGACCTGGATCTTTTTGTTGACATCGTCCTTCGATGTGGCCGTGAAGTAGAACCTTCCCTCCATCCAGTCAGGGGTAACTTTGGTGATTTCCATCTCCCCGACATTTGCTGACCAGAGATCGTCTGAACCGGGTGCTACAAAACTGACTCCGCGCCCCGGTCTGCTAAAATTATTTTTGCTGCCGGCTTTATATTGATCCCAGTAGGGAAGCGCGATCGTGCTTTCTTCATAACGGCCAAGTATCTGACCAGACACGGCCGGCGGAAATATTGCCTGCGCCTTCCAGGGTTTGCCATTCAGCGTGGCCGTCATCGTGTATCCACCCTCGGTGGTGGCGACCATTCCCCTGGCAACCATCTCATCGAGGGCTTTGTAGACTTTCTGCTGATCATTCAGGGTACTTGATTGGCCGTTGCAGGCAACGAGCGCGAGGGTTGCCAATGCGAGGGTGATTAGCTTGTTCATTTTTTTGTTTGTTTTTCGTTGATCTCTCTATGCAGACGATCAATTCAACAAACCTAGTGAGCCTGCTTTCCCGCCAAAAATTCAATCGCCCAACCACCAATTTAATCGCCGAATGAATTTTATGCCCGTTTAATGCCTTACTTATCTGCAAAACTTAATAAACGGAGGATTTTTCGGGTTTGCTAAAAAAGATACAGCAATATGTCAGGCGGCTTTCTGCTGTTTCTGACGCTCCACAAACAGATCATTATAAACCTGGATCCGCATCCCGTATTCGGCTGGGATATAAAGTATATCTTCCAGTCCTTCAATTACCGGCATAGCACAATACTTAATTAATATGGAAATTCAAATATATGCGGACTGGTTGGAGTTGAGACACCCGATTCTCATGGGTGTTCTTTCCATTACCCATGTAAAAGACCGGGAAGTTTTTTCTTTTTCCTACGAACAGGAGTGGCTGAATACGAAACATTCGCAAAAACTTGATCCCGACCTGATGTTGATACCGGGGACTCAATATTTACCGTCAGGTAAAAGGAATTTTGGATTATTCCTTGATTGCATGCCAAACCGATGGGGTTTGAGCATGATGAAACGGCGTGAATACCTTCTGGCAAAAATGGAAAAGCGAAAAGAAAAAACGCTGTTTCAGGAAGATTATTTATTGGGTGTGTACGACCAGCAACGCATGGGCGCCCTTCGATGTAAACTGAATGAAAGCGGACCCTTCCTGAATGACAATACACTGTATGCGGCGCCATCCTGGACTTCTTTGCGTGAATTGGAGCATGCCAGTCTTCAATTTGAAAACGATGCCTTGCCGGATGCCGAAGCACTAAAATGGTTGAACATATTGTTGGCGCCCGGCGCTTCGCTCGGCGGCGACCGACCCAAAGCAGGCGTGGTGGATGAAAAGGGAAGTCTCTGGATCGCCAAGTTTCCTGCCGCGGAAGACCGTATCGACATGGGTGGCTGGGAAATGGTGCTGAATACCCTGGCTACCGACGCGGGGCTGGATGTGGCCACCGGCCTGGCGAAAAAGTTTGGGGAACAGCGTCACAGCTATTTATCTAAACGATTCGATCGCATCGGAACAAAACGCCGCGTTCATTTTGCTTCGGCGATGACCCTGCTGGGTAAGCAGGATGGAGCAACGGGCGCTTCCTATCTCGACATGGCCGGCTTTATCATAAAGAACGGCGCCGACGTTAAGCGCGACCTGAAAGAACTCTGGCGACGCATCGTTTTCAACATTGCCGTGAAAAATACGGATGATCATTTGCGGAACCACGGCTTTCTGCTGTCCTCGCAGGGATGGTCGCTCTCACCTGCCTACGATATGAATCCCAATAGCGGGGGTCAGGGGCTGACGCTGAATATTTCCGAAACCGATAATTCGCTGGATTTTGGTCTCGCCCTTTCCATGGCAAAATATTTCCGGGTGGAAAAAGACGCGGAATCGATTCTCAAACGCGTTCGGCGCTGTGTCGGCAAATGGAAAGAGGTTGCCAAAAAAGCAGCCATTCCACCATCGGAAATCACCTCGATGGAATCGGCCTTTGATGCGTATTGATTCATACAGGGATCAATCCCTGCTGATCATCAGTTTCCGGGCATAATGCGTCTGGTCGATCGTTGTGCTCAGGGTATAGGTGCCGCGGGGCAAGGTATTCAGTTCGTAGATGCTGAAGGTGTTATTGCCTGCTGAGAGGACCGCATTTATTTCTTTCACTTTCGTGCCGTTGATGTTAAAAATCTGGACGGTGACCGACTGGCTGCTTTCTGCAAAAACGCTGACCGCAATATGATCATCCGCTGGTGATGGAAAGATGGATATGTCCTTCGAGGCCAGGTGCTGGCGGAGAACAATGACATTGCTATATACAAAATGTCCATCCACATCGATCAGCTTTAACCGGTAAAAATTGACCGCGCCGGTTACGTGTGAATGGTCAAACTGATAGTCTGACTGGCTTTGATTGAAGGGCACCGTGCCGATTTGATCGAAACTGTTTCCGTCCGTGGAGTATTCCACCCCGAAGGCAAGAAAGTCAATGGCGTTTTCAACTTGCCAGTTCAATACGGTGGTCTGGCTGTTTAACACCCCGGTGAAAGCGTCGAGCATGATGGGCAGTGTGCCGCAGGGAGAAGCTAAATTGGCATAATTCTGATAAACGGGTGCTTTGGGCAGGGTTATCACGGAACCATTGCTGCCGGCTGTGGCGCCCCAGGCATTGATATAAGGGCTGTATGGTGCGAGGATCACCGAACCGGTAAATCCATTTGAACTACCGGTTACCGCCGTGGAGGCGAAAGTTCCGTTGGTAATAATAATCCCGCCGCCACCGCCGCCGCCCGGACCGTGATCATAATAATTATGCATATAGCCGCCCACGCCACCGATGGCCGAAGCGGCCACACCAGCGAGTCCGGTGGTTCCGGTCGTGCGTGTCACGGCAACGATCGTCCCACCCGCACCACCGCCACCGGCAGCATCGGTATCGCCGCCTGCGCCCTGGCCAACGGCCGTTGCGCCAGTGGCGAGCACGCTGCCGGTGCCGGCAAATAGTTTCGCCCGCAGGATGACGATACCGCCTCCGGTACCGCCGCTGCTTTGATATTGATTGGCTGACACAGAATTGTTTGCCGTGCCTGCGCCACCGCCACCTCCCATAACAAGCCTCGACACGCCCGCCTGCGCAAACGGGCTTCCACCATATCCGCCATAGGGATAAGTGGTTACGGGCGCAGTAAACGAACCGGGCCAGCCGGCACCCCCCATACCACCGGTCCCGCCATTGCCGCCGCCACCGCCACCTGTATTAAATTGATTTACGCCACCACCAGCGGCCAATGGTCCGCCATCGGTACCGCCGCCACCGGCGTTTCCCGGCGCTCCGCGTCCCATGGAACCATTCAGGTATCCCTCCACGGCATTAATAGTCGTAGACGTCGCATTTTGAGTCAGGGTATAAGCGGGCGTGCCGGCAATGCCTTCGCCCTTGGCGCCGCCGGAGAGATTGGCGGTATTGGTCACCGGCGAATTAAAACGATAATCCGTATTTACCAGCGTCGTTGTTCCATTGCTGTTGCCGGCGGTTGCGCCCGAAAAACTTTCCCCACCGCCCCCGCGGAAACCGAGACCGGAGGCGTTTATCGACCCGTTGATCGTCATGGTATTGGTCGCATCATCGGCGATTACACCACCGGTTGCTCCAGTCCAGGGGGCACAAGTAATGGATGCACCTGCATTTATCGTGAGATTGAAATCGCGCGGCACCCTGATCACCTGAAAGGTCTGCAGGTTTTGCGTCGTTGCCTGGTTGAAAGCTGTGGCATAATAACTGTTCGCCAGGGAATAGGTCATGGTGATTACCCCTCCTGAAAAACTGGCCACCGTATTGTATTCATAAAAACCAACGCGCAGGTTGGTGGTGCTATAGCCGCTGGAAGGAGGGCCGGCCACGCCGGCACCATAGGTGTTGGTGTTTGAATTGTCGATAACGGCGCTTTGCATCTGGATGATCAGGACCAGATCTCCGGCACCGATCGCAGTAGCATTTCCGTTGGGATCGCGCGTACCAACGCTCACGGTAAATCCTCCTGCTGCCACGCTGGCCGCACCTGGATAATATGTGTTTACAATGGTATTTGCGGTGGTAATGATGGTGGTGCCGGTCGTAGGATCCGTACCACATTGGGCCGTGGACGTAAGTGCACACCCCATAGCGACAAATAGCGCTAAGCAGAATTTGGCTTTCATGATCAATTAGATTTTAAGCTGTTTCCGCAGGGTGGATTGAAACAAATATCAGATAAAAACCAATTGAAAATTCAGGCCGCCGAATGAAAAGAGAAAATATATTCGGTTATATATCAGCGTTATACTTTTTACATTTATAAAGCCGGCCGGCTCAAATCCTGTGTGGAAAAGGGGTTTGAAGTGCAGGCGCCATAGAGCACTTATTTTTTCATAAGTGGATGCACTTATCTCAAGTATTTTTTTAACAGGCTCGTTTCTTAACTGAATCAGACCGGTGATGGCACGATTAACAGGGATTTTTCGAGTAGTGCCGGTACACATTGGGCGATGTCGCGCGCTTCCACGAGTGTAAACCCGAGATGGGTGACCAGTCGGTTGGCCACTTCATTGGTCGTATCACCCACCAGCTGGGCGCAGTTTTCTGGCTTTTGCTGTGGCAGCATCGCATTTTCTGCGGGAAGATTTCCGGTGAGCCGGTCGCTGATGCCCTGGGCGATTTGTTCTATCACCGCATCGCGGCGATCTGCCGGCGTGGCGGCCGCGGTGGCTGGCGTGTCAAATAAATGTTCGCGGGTGATCTGGAGGATTTGTTCAATCATGGTTTACCTGTTGATTTACAGCTTAAAAAATGATGCCATGGTTATCAGGGAATTTTTCCAGAAAATAGAATGGCAAAAAAAAGGCAAATCGATTGCATCATTCACATTTCCTTACCACTTTTACATCAGCAACGGAGCAATCGCCTC
>CAZZYD010000145.1:0-9249 GCA_964658175.1 uncultured Puia sp.
CGAGCTGATGATTTACCTGATCGCACCCGTCAAAGTATACATCGATCGACGAGACAGTGGCCGTATCGGCGATGGGCACACCGGCTTCCTGCATCAGGAGGGTGGTGGTATAGGAAGATGTATACAGGGTCAGTTTCTTTTCACGCTGCGCCGGTTCCAATAAAAAATGCAGCAGGTGGGCCATGGTGCCGCCGGCGCCGAGACCTACCGAAGTATTTGGTTTTATAAATTCCAGTGCCGCGCGTGCCGCTTCCTTTTTCAGATCCATGCGTTGTTTTTTCTTAAGAAAAATCAATCGTTCGCCGCTGCTCGCTGCTTTCCATGGCGAGTTCGATCACCCTGATCACATTGCGCGCCTGTGGCGCCGTTACGATCAACGCCGCTTTCCCGGTCAGCACATCATATATATTCCGGTAATAGTCGGTGTAATCACCTTTTTCACTTTCCACTTTTCCTTCGATATGCACGCCATTGACCGTGGTATTGATTGATCCCCAGATCTCCGGCGGCTCAACCCCCCAATTCGGTTTTGACAGCGGCGTAAATCCGGCTTTCAACGCTTCTTCCTGTACATCCATTCCAAATTTTATATACATGCCTTCCGTACCCATCAGGGCAAAGCGCTGTAAAAGTGTTCTGACCAGCATACCTGATTTCAGGGTTACTTTGAGGTCGGGATAATGCAGGATCAATTCGAAATTGTCATCCACCTTGCCGCCAGCCCGCTGTATGCGGATGTCGGCCGTAACCGCAGTGGGCAGGCCGAACAATACCAGTGACTGATCGATCAGATGCGAACCAAGATCATACAGGATGCCCGCTCCCGGCACGGTTTCCTCCCGCCAGGCATTCGGTTTAAGATAATTTCTGAAACGATCGTAGCGGCTTTCCAGTTCCACTATTTTTCCCAGCATGCCGCTGGCAATCACTTTCTGCAGGGTTCTGAATTCACTGTCGAAGCGGCGGCTCTGAAAAACAGACAGCATCCGTCCCTGCTTTTCTGCGAGTGCGATCAGTATATCCGCTTCTGCGGAATGAATGGTAAACGGCTTATCGACCACCACCTGTTTCCCCGCACGCAGCGCCTGCTCAGCAAGGGGAAGATGCAGTTCATTCGGCGTGGCGATAATCACCAGTTCGATCGAAGGATCGTTGATGATATCATTGACATCCGCCACCACTTCGGTATCCGGATATCGCTGGCGGGCCAGCGCTACATGGGCCGGATTGGTGGCCCGGATTTTCTTCAGCCGCATGCCCTTCACTGAAGTGAGCGTCGGCGCATGAAAAACCTGGCCGCCGATGCCATAGCCGATCAGACCGGCATTGATCATTTTTTCCATGCCATGAAAATAGGTAAATTATGATACCGGATGCGTCATCAGGTACTGATAGTCGTATTCCATACTGTCAAATGCGCTGACAGCGTATTCTTCCTGTTCCACAAAAAAATATTTAAGGCCTGATTTCTTCGCCTGTTTCAGGAGACCCGTCACATCCACCTTCCCTTTTCCGAATTCAACACTGCGTTTTTCGGTTTTTGACATATCCTTTAAATGCCACAATGGGAAGCGGCCCGGATATTTGTCAAAATAATACTGCGGATCTTTCCCGGCGGCGATCACCCATCCCAGATCCAGTTCCATATGCACCAGTTTGGGGTCGGCATTGTCGAGCAGCACGTCATACAATATTTGCCCATTGTCGGTATCGAATTCAGCGTCGTGGTTGTGATATCCGAACAGGATTCCCTTTTTTTTGCAGTCTTCACCGGCTTTGGAAAACTGCTCTGCACTTTGTTTATAATGATCCACCGTTTGTCCGGCAGATGGCAGCGTGGCACAGATGATATACTCCTGGCCGGCCTCCGCCGCTTCGTCAATGGATTGCTGCCAGTCTTTGTCGATATGGGTATGCCCGCTGCGCAGGGTCATGCCGTGGTCTTTCAGGATGGTTTTAATTTCTTTCGGTTTCAGACCGTAGTAATTCCCCTTTTCACTTTTCGCGGATTCGATTTCTTTATATCCGATCTTTCCCAACCGGATCAAGGTACCGGTGGCGTCTTCCAGCATTTCTTTTCGCACCGAATAAAGCTGGATACCGACATCATGCATGCCCGGTTTATTCATTGAAGTGAGCACGCGCGGCAGGAGCAGCGCACCGGCCGCCATGGTGGCGCTGTCGCGGAGAAAATGTCTTCTCGATTTCATATGGAAGTTTTTTCGTTAAGATTATTTACCTGTCATCACGGTGTTGCTGATAAAGGCGATGCGCTTGCTGTCCGGTGACCAGGATGGTGTGTTGATCGATCCCTGGCCGCCGTATACATAGGCGAGCACCTTGGCTGGTCCACCGGCAAACGGAATCATCCTGATATACACATGCTTGTAGGGCGGATGAATGCCGGGCTTCACTTCTTCTTTCAAAAAGGAAATGAAAACGATGGATTTGCCATCGGGAGAAATATGCGCAAACCAGTTGTTGAACTCGTCATTGGTAACCTGTTCCTGCGCGCTGCCATCGGGCTGCATCCGCCAGATCTGCATGGAACCTGAGCGTACGGAATTGAAATAAATATATTTCCCGTCAGGTGTATATTCGGGTCCGTCATCAAGTCCCGGTGTATTGGTCAGGCGCACTTCGGGTCCGCCGCCGGCAGGCACTTTATACACGTCAAATTCTCCTTTGCGCTCGCCGCAAAAAACCAGCGATTTGGCATCCGTAGACCAGCCGTGAAGATAGGAAGGCCCCTTGGGCGTGATTTGTTTCGGCGTGCCCCCTTCTACAGGCACCGTGTATACGATCGAACCGCCCAATGATTTTACGAAACTGCTAAGTCCCAGCATTTTTCCGTCGAAGGAAAGCACATGATCATTGTTGTTAGCGGTGACTGTGCCGGTATTGATCTGGGTAGGCGTTTTTGATGCGAGGTCAAAATTGTAAAGCAGGCCTTTATAATCATTAAAGATCAGGTTCTTTCCATTGGGGAGCCAGTTGGGCGCCTGGATGGAATAAGGAACGGTATAAGTGATTTCTCTTCTGCCAGAGGCCACATCCAGCAATTCCAGGTTGCTGCCGAGGGTCATTTGCGTGGTATTGTCAGCGTCGCCTGGGAATGGAACCGAGATGCGAACGTCCTGGAAAACACCGGTCTCCACCACGTCGCTGTTGTGGGAGCCCACAAATAAACCAACATATACTTCATCGCCCAGGTCAATATTCGAAATCGTGTCGGTTACAAATGGCTGTCCGTACACCGCATAGCGCGCGATATATGTGTTTCCTTTTCTTTCAAGCTGCAGCACATTGGCGTGGGTCATCTTTGATTTAATCTCTTCGGTCTGCGCGCCGGCCGTCCGGCGGAATTGAAGGGAAGTGAGTCCGTCGCCATGTTCCACGGCGTTGACGTGCGGAGAATTTCCGTCGAGACTCTTGCGCACCATCCAGCCAACTTTCCGGTGATAACCCACCCAGGTGCCAAGAAATTCGGCCCGGGTATAAAGGATAAAGTCGCCAGTCATCTTCTTGTACACGAAATGAAACTCATCGTGGTCCAGCCACACATTGTAGCCCGCTCCGGATATCACATACTGGTCATTCTGAGGGATATAGGTACCGCTGCCGGGCTTGACATTGGTACCGATATCCGTTTGTCCGTCAAAAAGGCCCAGGGGTTGCTGTGCAGCTGCGTGAAAGAAGATAAACAGGAGAAGGATGGCAAGACACTGCTTCATGTATAAGTGGTTAATGGTGAGAGAATCGTTAGCCGGACGAAAATAGATTTCAACGCCGGTAATTAACGAAATTCAGGTACTTCAACACTACTTCATGAACAAATTAGCCATCGGTGAGGCATTTTGTACTACATCTTCACTACATCATGACCTATAAATTACGCATTAATAATAGTTTGTGTTTCAGCGAAAAGGGTCATGATGTATTTTTTTCCGGTATACACACTATATTTGGTTTACCTGAATAAACATTTATGAAGGCCCTGACGATTTGCCTGCTGCTCCTGGGCGCCTCCCGCGCCCTTGCCCAGAATACCATTGGTATTCCTGATATAGTCAATTACAGTAAGGAAACCTATAACGGGGGCACCCAAACCCGCGGGATCACCGAAGACCAGAATGGCGTGATGTATTTCGCCAACCAGGACGGACTGCTGAGCTTTGACGGCGCTTTCTGGAAGCTGTATTCGCTGCCAAATAAAACCATCGTCCGTTCCGTCGCCATTGGCAAAGACAATCGCATCTATGCCGGCGGCCAGGATGATTTCGGGTATTTTTCACCGGACAAGACCGGCAGACTTGCCTTCACTTCCCTTAAGCCCCTGCTCACCGCAAAAAACTATTCGTTTACGGATATCTGGAATATCGTGCCGGTCGGCAACGACGTGTTCTTTCGCTCCAATGAAAAGATCTTTCAGCTCAGCAACAACGCCATCACCGTATACCCTGCCACCAGCGAATGGGAGTTTCTCGGGCTCAGCAACCAGCGCCTGATCGCACAGGACCTCAAAACCGGGCTGATGGAATTCAACAACGGCCTCTGGACCTCTTTTGCCGATGCGAAAAAAATGCCTGTGGGCATGCTGGTCAGCAGCCTGTTTCCGTTCGGACAGGATAGCCTGTTCGTGGTCACCATCACTTCCGGATTCTTTATTCTCCATGACAATAAATTATCCCCCTTTCATTTTACCGGCGAAGATCCCTTCCTGAAAGAAAGGATCCTGACCGCCATTCCGATCAATAAGGACTGGATCGCCGTGGGCACCAATCTTGACGGGTGTTTCATCATCAACAAGAACGGAGACATCGTCCAAAACCTTTCGAGGAAAGAAGGACTTCAGCTGAACAATATACTCCACCTGTTCCTGGATCATGACCAGAACCTCTGGCTCGGACTTGACAACGGTATCGACTTCATTGCCTACAACAACTCCATCAAACATATCTACCCCGAAAAGATGAATGAAGGGGAAGGGTATACGGCCCTCGTACACAAAAACCAATTGTATGTGGGTACTTCAAACGGATTTTACCATTTGCCCCTGACCCAGAAAGATAATATCAGTTTTATCAATGGCGATTTCATACCGGTACCGAATACGAAAGGCTCGTCATGGGCCATGTCAGAAATCAATGGCGACCTGGTGCTGGGTCATCATGACGGCGCGATCCTGATCCGCGACGGACAGGCTACCGCCATCAACAAAGACAAAGGGTTCTTTAATTTTTTGCCCTACTACAATGTCCTTCCCAGCGCACTGATCCTGGCGGGCAATTCCCATGGGCTTGATTTTTACGAATGGAAAAACGGCGAATATCATTTCAAAGCCGCGATCCCCGATTTTCACGACCTGTCTCAATGGGTGGAGATGGATAACAACAATATCATCTGGGTGGGACATCCCTACCGGGGAGTGTACCGGATCGAAGCGACCCCGGGCCAGGCTGCTGATATCCGCCTGTTCACGGATAAAGACGGATTGCCCTCCAACGTAAAAAACCAGCTGTACAAAATACGCAACCGGATTGTGGTCGCCACCGAAAAAGGATTGTACGAATTCAACAATGGAACGCAGCGGTTTGAGCCATCCGCTTATTTTGCATCCTTCTTCGGTAGCCGGAACATTCGTTACCTCAAAGAAGATGCGGCGGGAAATATATGGTTTGTGGAAGACAAGAATTTAGGACTGGTTGACTTCTCGCATAAAAATCCCGAGACCGTTTATTTCCCGGAACTCAATGGAAAAATGGTCACCGGATTCGAAAATGTATACCCGTACAATAGCAGCAATATATTGGTCGGCGCAGAAAAAGGTTTTTATCATATCAACTACGACGCCTACAAGAAAAACAGTTACCGGGGCCGGGTGATGATCCGCGCCGTCAAGGCATTTGGAAAATCAGACAGCCTGCTGTTCGGCGGCTATTATGGCCAGGTGAACGAGCAGATCACGCAGCCGGCCAGCGCGGTGCCCAGCATCGACCATGACTGGAACTCCTTTCATTTCGAATATGCATCACCGGTATACGGCCAGCAGAGCAGCGTGATGTACAGTTACCTGCTCAAAGGATTTGACAAGGACTGGAGCGACTGGTCGAAAAAAACAGAAAAGGAATACACCAATCTCCCCGCCGGCAGATACGTCTTTCAGGTAAAGGCAAAAAATAACCTGGGCGCGGAAACCGCAGCCACGGAGTATGGCTTCACGGTACTTCCGCCCTGGTACCAGAGCACCTGGGCATATCTGCTTTACGGCCTGCTTATTTTCACTTTTTTCTACCTGATTTATCTCCGGCAGAAAAAGCTCTTTCTCCGCCAGCAGCTGAAATATGAGGAAGAACAAAAACGGTTAAAATATCTCCATGAGCTGGAAATGGAAAAATCGGAGAAAGAAATTGTAAAACTCCGGAACGAAAAACTCGAGGCCGAGATCGAACATAAAAACACCGAACTCGCCTCTACGGCCATGCATCTCGTGCAGAAAGGCGAACTGCTCGGCAATATCAAGGATGAAATGTCCAGGCTCAAGAAGAACACCGGTCACCAGGCGCCGGATGAATTCAAAAAAATTCTGCGCATACTGAACGAGGAGAATAAGATGGACAAGGACTGGGATCAGTTTGCCCAGCATTTCGACAATGTGCACAGCGATTTTCTAACGATCATCAAGGGTCAGTATCCGACCCTGAGTCCCCACGAACTGAAACTCTGCGCCTACCTGCGGATGAACCTCTCCAGCAAGGAGATTGCGCAGCTCGAAAGCATTTCGGTGCGGGGGGTTGAAATCAGCCGGTACCGGCTCCGGAAAAAATTGCGCATCCATACCGAGATCAACCTCGTGGATTTTCTGCTCACCTTTTCTTCAGACAGAAATTCATAAAAAAAGGCGAAGCAGCAAAGCCGCTTCGCCCGTTGAAAAAAAAGTGCCGACTATACCAGGTTTTTCTTGATGTACGTAATGCTCTGGGTGATGCTGTCGAGCGGCGACCCCGGACATTTATCCTGTTCCACAAAGAAATATTTCATTCCTGCGAGGTCTTTATATCCAAATATCTTTTTGAAATCGATCACGCCGTTGCCCACTTCGGTAAACATTTTTTCCGGCGTTCTATCCATATCCTTCACATGCCAGAGCGGGAAGCGTCCGGGATGTTTTTTGAAAAGGGCGATCGGATCCATACCGGCCTTGGTGACCCAATATATATCCATTTCCATTTTTACGAACTCCTTGTCCGTCGCATCCAGCAGGATGTCATACGGATAAATTTCCCCCTGTTTGGCAAATTCGAAATCGTGGTTATGGTAACAAAATTGCATGCCTGCTTTCTTGCAGATTTCACCGGCTTTGTTAAAATCATCCGCGAGTTTTTTATAATGGTCAATGGTACCGCGTTCGTCGACCGACAGGTAGGCGCAAACCATATATTTCAGCCCGACCGAAGCTGCGTCGTCCACGGCTTTCTGCCAGTCGTGCAGCATGGTTCCGTTTACTACTTCGGCAGTTTTTTCTTCTCCCAGGCGGTAGTGACCGCTCGGTACAACAAGTCCGTTATCGCTCAGCACTTTGCGGAAACTGGCGGGATCCATACCGTAGAATTTCTCTGAACCGGTATACGTGGCATCCTCGACGGATGTGTAGCCGATCTTTGCCACAGCCTGGAGGGTTCCGATGGGATCCTTGGCCATCAGGTCGCGCACCGTATACAGTTGCAGGCCGATCAGGGGCGTTGCAGCGAATGCGGACAGCGGGCCTTTTACAAAAAAAGCGGCAGAAAGGGCGGTGGTCGATTTGAGGAAAAATCTTCTGGATGTCATGACTGATTTTTTAGCTGAACAATCGTTATTTAGAAAGAATAAATATAGGCTGTTTGAGACAAATAAAATACCCGGGACCACATCACCACTACATCGGTGGAATAATTACAGGAGGGGCTGTAAAAAGCACTACATCATTGCTACTACAACCTCAAAAAATCACGGGCTCGAGCAGTATTTATTTTTAAAATAGGTACCTTTTGACAAATGTAAGTCAATGAAAACGATTATGCGCTGCCTCAGCCTCTTTCTGCTCGCTGCTTTTTTTACTCAGGCGACACCCCTTCCGCACAGTGATCACAAAACACTGCCGATCGGAGCCGCCGCACCCGATTTTAGTCTTCCCGGAGTTGATGGCAAAATATACACACTGGCTTCCTTCAAAAAGGCGGATGTACTGGTGATCGTGTTTACCTGCAATCACTGCCCGACTGCCCAGGCATATGAAGACCGGCTGATCCAGCTGACGACGGACTATGCCCCGAAGAATGTGTCCGTATTGGCCATCATGCCCAACGATCCGACGTCGATCAACCTCGATGAACTGGGTTACACAGACATAGGCGATAGCTATGATGAAATGAAGATCCGGGCCGCCAACAAGCATTTCAATTTCCCTTATCTCTACGATGGGAAAACGGAAGCGGCATCGCTGGCCTATGGCCCGATCGCCACGCCGCATGTTTTTATATTCGATAAAAACAGAAAACTTCAATACAGCGGGCGAATCGATGATATGGAAAAACCCAGCAAAACGCCGGACCAGCTGGACGCCCGGAAGGCCATCGATGATTTACTCGCCGGCAAACCCGTCGGCACACCGACGACAAAAGTTTTTGGATGTTCCATCAAATGGGCGGAAAAAAGCGATTGGATAGAAAAGTCAAAAGTTGAATGGTCGAAAGAACCTGTATCCCTGGACACCCTGGGTGTTGCCGGATTGAAAGAACTCTTAAAAAACAATACCGACAAATTAAGGCTGATCAACGTGTGGGCAACCTGGTGTGGCCCCTGCGTAACGGAATTTCCGGAATTCATTACCATGAACCGCATGTACCGGAAACGCGACTTTGAATTTGTCAGCATCAGCGCGGACGATCCCTCCAAAAAAGACAAGGCGCTTCAGTACCTGAAAAAACAGGAAGCTTCCACCACGAATTATATTTTCAGCGGTGATAATAAATACAAGCTCATCGAAGCCATCGATCCGAACTGGCAGGGCGCCCTGCCCTACACCATCCTGGTGGAACCCGGCGGCAAAATTGTGTATTCCAAACAGGGACCGATCGATCCGGCAGAAATGAAAAAAGTGGTCGTGGAGAATAAGTATATCGGGCGGTATTATTGATCCCGATGTTTCACGCAAAGACGCCAAGATCCGCAAAGACGCAAAGGATATTTAATCAATTTGCGTCTTTG
>CAZZYD010000146.1:0-9242 GCA_964658175.1 uncultured Puia sp.
ACGAATTAGCTCGCCATTAACATTTTATTGCCTTCGCATCGCCCTCGCCGCGCCGTTGCGTATCCGTTGCGCCGTCGCGTGAAATAAACCATGGTAAGGTTCTTGCACCCCATAAACCATGGAAAAAATGCAAAAACTCGAATTAATGGATAAGATCCAGCGCGAACTGGAAGACCTCCAGAACAGCCAGACCGCCGTCCTGAAAAAGATCACGCAGATCGCCGCGCAGAATATTACCCTCGGCGAATCCCTGCTGGATAAAAAATTACCCGATCTCCAGGATCAGATCGATACCAGCGTAATTACCGTCAACGAACTGACAGAAGCTTTTGCCGCACAGCGGGAAAAATTCTTCACGGATAATAAACTGGCAGCGGCGCTTAACCCGACCGTTTAGTAACCATTATAGCGAGTGGCAATCTGTTCTGGTCTGAATATCGATTTCTGCATCTGTTCTGGTATTGAAATATGTCGTTCATTTGTGCATGCCTGAGGATAAACCGGGCAGACGCCATGACTTCATCCCCTGTTTTTTCGACAGCAGCCATCAATCAGTTCAGGCGCGATACGCCGGGAAGCGCATCCCTCATCCATTTCAACAATGCCGGGGCTTCGTTGCCTGTCCAATCTGTGCTCGACACGGTGATTGGTTATCTGAACGAAGAGGCGATGGGAGGAGGGTATGAAACGGAAGACAGGTACCGGGACAAAATCGAAGCCGTGTATGGCAGTGTCGCCAGACTGATCAATGCCGGCACAGATGAAATCGCGATGACAGAAAACGCCAGTGCCGCCTGGAGCATCGGCTTTAATGGAATTTCTTTTCGTCCGGGTGACGAAGTGCTTACTTCGGAATATGAATATGTGACCAACGTGCTCGGGTTTTTGCACGCCAGTGAACTGTTTGGTATCGTCCTCCGCGTTATTCCCAACGATGCGGACGGAAATTTTTCCCTGAGAGCCTTACAGGAAGCGATCAGTCCGCGCACGCGGCTGATTGCCGTTACCCATATCGCGTCGGCAACAGGCGGCGTATTACCTATAAACGATATCGGGCAGATCGCGCGGAACAATGGAATCCTGTTTCTGCTGGATGCCTGTCAAACGGTCGGACAGATCCCTATCGACGTAAAAGCCATCCAGTGCGATATCCTGTCTGCGACGGGACGTAAATTTCTTCGCGCTCCACGCGGAACCGGATTTCTCTATGTTCGCAAAGAAGTACAGGACCAGCTGGCTGTTTTTATCATGGATGGTCATTCCAACAGGCGGGTAAACGCCGGAGGGTATGAATTGCGTACCGATGCACGAAGATTCGAACTCTATGAGCGGAACCGGGCTGTCATGCTCGGTCTCGGTACCGCAGTTGAATATGCCCTGCATACGGGCGTGGAGCGCATCTGGGCGCGGATACAATGGCTCGCCGGCATATTCCGGGGGAAGCTGAACACCCTGCCCGGCATTTCCGTTCACGATTCAGGTAAGCTGCAGTGCGGGATTGTGACCTTCAGCGTCGAAGGAATGGAAAGTGCGGATATTAAAAAAAGGCTCCAGGAAAACGGGATCAATACATCGGTAGCCTTGCGTAGTTCAACCATTTATTTTATGGAAAAACATGGGCTAAGCTCCCTGGTCAGGGCATCCGTCCATTATTACAATACGGAAACGGAAATCGACCGGTTTATCCTCGTGCTTGGGCAGATCGTGCAACAGGGCAAATGATAATTATCCTGCTTTTGATTGATTGTCAAACAATTAGATCCTATTCCTCCAACCCGGTCCTGGCAGCAGTCACTCAATAAATCCCCTGAATTTTCGTTTAGTAAAGGACCCCGTACCCGTTATGAAAACGAAAATTTTCCTGATTGCCGCCTTTTTGGGCGCCTGCCTGCAAGGTTATGGTAGCGATACGCTTTACTTCCGTTTATCCAGTCCCTGGAATTCGATCAAGGATCCGGCGGGCGTCTATATCCGCAAAGCGGTGATTGAAAATGACTACTATCACACCTGGGATTATAACCCCGATAATATCCTGGTAGCGGAATCATTTTTCGCGGACACCTTCTTCAAAAAAAAACTCCTTTGCCACAAATATTTCAACCCCGAAAAAGGCTGGTTGGAACAATCTAAATGTTATACCGACGGCCGGCTGGACGGTTATTTTGTTACCTATGATAAGAACGGCGATACGGTTGATTACGATATCTATGTAAATGGGGAAGTGGTCAAATCATGGACGAGGGAAAATCCGACGGCGAGCCGCAATCCCAACGCGCTCCGTCCCGGACAGGTGCGGGCTGAATTTCCGGGAGGGCGGCAGGCCTGGCTGGATTTCCTGTATAACAATCTTCAATATCCATCCGATGTGCAGGATCATATCGTGGGACAGGTGGTGCTTCGTTTCGTGATCAATCCGAAAGGTCGCATCGAAAATATTGAAGTCGTGAAATCACTGCATCCTTCGCTGGATCAGGAAGCGATCCGCGTAGTGTTAAAATCGCCGCGCTGGAAACCTTCCGAAGAATATGGCGAGAAGACGCAAACGGTGGTTACCCAGCCGATCAATTTCCAATAGATCAGACGGCGGTTTTTACGGATGACACGGCGGTAAGGATTTTTTCCTTCCGGATGAGGTCTTCGAGTAGTACGAGCTGATTGGCAGCCCGGTTAAAATTGTGCAGGGGGTATTTACTGCCGTAATACTGATCGTTGTTGAGATAATCTGTAAGAAAGCGCAGGGCCTGCATATAGATCATGAATTTTCCGGCATACAGAAACGCGTCGCGTTCAGCTACCGTCAGCTCATCCTGCATTTCACCCAGATACCCCGAAACGATGGCCTGGTAATAGTCGGGCCGCACGGACACCTGGGAGATATCAGTTTCTTCTTCTCCCGCGGCAGACAGATACGTCCGCATCATATCACCTACATCACTGATAAAATAGCCGGGCATGACGGTGTCGAGATCGATCACGCAGATACCTGCATCCTGTTGGGTAAACAAGACATTGCTGATTTTAGTATCGTGATGGGTGACCCTGATTTTAAAATCAGGATCGCGGAGGATCTGTTCATAAAAGGCAACGATCGGCTGATGGGCGGCCATTTGCCGGATCAGTGAAGCAGCATGCCTGATTCGTTCCGGGTTGCCGTTTTCGCGCGCTGTTTCGAATTGATCATACCGCAGCACGAGGTTGTGGAAGTCTGGAAGGGTGATCTTTAAGGCATCCACCGGAAATCCTGACAGCAGCCGGGTGAATTTGCCGAATTGCCGGGCGGCCTCGTAGGCGGGTGTCGGATCGCTGACGACGGCATAGGTTTTCGACCCCTGGACGAAGGCAAACATCCGGTAGTACCCGTCGTTGCTTTCAAGCAGGGTTTGTCCGGACAGACTTCTTACCGGTTCGGTAAAATAATAATCCGGATAATGTTGCTTGAGGTATTCAGCCAGGAGACAAATATTGAGGTCGATGGCGGCCGGATTTCTGAATATCTGGTCGTTGATCTGCTGAAGAATATATTCGTCGGAACCGTGCCGGATCTTCCAGGTATGATTGATCAGACCCGTTCCAAAAGCCAGGGCAGTATATGATCCATCCGCAAATCCATACTGCTTTAAAACGCTTCGATACATAGCATGAAGATAAGGTAGGGATCGCGTTTTTCTGCGATCAAAAATGAATGATTCCCAGACGCCGGACGCGATGCAGGCATCATGGGAATCTCACCAAGATATTTAACATTTACGTAATCTGACACAGGATTTTTTTGACGTCTGCCCCTTCTTTTTAAATAACTTTCCACCCGATGCAACGCTTCCTTTTCGCTCTGCTATTTTTTACTGTATCCGCAATTGGCGCGATGGCGCAAATCCCGGATGCTGGTCTGTCGTCTACGCGAAAAGGAACGTTTTATCTATACGGCAGTGCGTCGGGCCGGCAATTTAAAATCCTTCGCGGCGATTCACTCCAGGCTGAAATTGAACTGCCGGCTTCAGATACGAGTTTCTGGAAGATCCACTGGCTGGGCGACAGTCTTTTTAAACTTACTTACCTGAGCACAACCGCTGTGATCACACCGGAACGTGAATTGCATTTGCAGGAAACCGCAGTTTTTTCCAGAACACTGCAGGTGACCAATGACTATTATATTTTCCGCGGCATCCCCGATTCACTCCAGTCGCCGTATTCGATCGTGGACACGATGTGGTTTCATGCCCGGTAGACAGATGCCGGTATGGGAGCGCATGCCGCCACGCAATCCATAAGGGTATACCATTACATTTCCTCCTTAGATTTTTTATTTGTAATTTCTTTTAGACCTTTAGGGTAACAGCTGATAATATCATATGAATCAACCTTTACAAATACTCCTGCTCGAGGATAGTGATGCGGATGCGGAGCTGATCAAAAGGATATTGAACAAGGCGATTAAATCATACAGCTACCGGATCGCAACGAACAAAAATGAATTTCTGCAGGCCTTGGAAACCTATGTTCCCGACCTGATCATTTCAGATAATTCCTTACCGCAATTCGATGCTTCGGACGCACTCCGCATCGTGCGGGTGAAATTTCCGCAAATCCCTTTTATACTGGTCACCGGCACCGTGTCGGAAGATTTTGCTGCCGAGATCATCAATAAAGGCGCCGACGATTATATTCTCAAGGACCGTATGATGCGATTGCCTGCGGCGATCGACGCCGCTATTGTAAAACGGCGGATACTCAAAGAAGTGAGTGACTATAAATATGCAATCGATCAGTCAGCGATTGTAAGCATTACAGACCGGCATGGCATCATCCTGTATGTGAACGACAACCTGTGCCGGATATCAAAATTTACGCCGGCAGAACTTATCGGCGCGGATCACCGGATCATGAATGCAGGCTCGCACACGCCCGAATTCATTTCGAATCTCTGGGATACTATTTCCGGAGGCAGGATCTGGCACCAGGAAATGCAGAACCGCGCCAGCGACGGTTCCCTTTTTTGGCTGGACACTTTTATCATTCCGTTTCTGGACGACAAAAAAAAGCCGTATCAATACCTGGCTATCCGCACCGATATCACCGAACGGAAAAAAATCGAATCCCAGTTGCAGGCGGCCCATGAAAGACTCGAACTGGTGATCACCGCCACCAATGATGTGATCTGGGATTGGGATCTTACCAACGACAGCATTATCTGGAATCATAATTATTTCACGCATTTCGGTTTTAATGAGCAAGCGGCGCGGGCTGACCTGAAATCCTGGGAGCGCCATGTGCATCCCGATGACCGGCAGCGCGTATTGGATGGCATCCACCGTTGCTTTGAAAATCAGGCGATCTCCTGGAAAGACGAATACCGGTTCATCAAGGAAAGCGGCGAGATCGCTTTTATCCTCGACTGCGGATTTATCCTCTATACCACCGAAGGGATCGCCTACCGCATGGTGGGTGCCATGCTTGACATCACGGAACAGAAAAAATCAGGTGAGCTTTTAAAACAAAGCCTCAAAGAAAAGGAAGCGCTGGCCGAACGTACAGCCACCATTCTTGATACACTCCCGGCCAATATTGCCGTCCTGGATAAATACGGATATATCCGGGAAGTGAATGCTGCCTGGAAGGATTTTGCGGACGCTAACGACTATAGCGGCAAACAATACGGGATCGGTGACAATTACCTAGAGATTTCAAGATCGGTTGGCCAAAAAGATGTATCGGGAAGCATCGTATCAGATGGAATACTGGCAGTGCTGGATGATAAGCTGCCGGAATTCGTGTATGAATATCCCTGCCATTCACCGACAGACGAGCGTTGGTTCAGGATGGTCGTCACTCCATTGCGCGGCGTGAACAACGGCGGCGTCGTGGTGATGCACGTGGATATTTCCGAACTAAAACGGCTTGAGAAGGAAAGGATGAAAGAAAAAATGGATGAGCAGAAAAAAATCGCCCGTGCCATCCTGCACGGACAGGAAAAAGAACGCAGCGCGATTGCCGGCGAGCTGCACGATAATGTTAACCAGATTCTGGCAGCGACCAACCTTTTTCTGTCGATCGCGAAAACCAATCCGGAAAAAACCATTGAATATATTATATCATCAATGGAAAATATTCATGAGGCCATTGAGGAAAACAGGCGCATCGCCCATGAACTCATTGCCCCTAATTTCCGGCAGATGCCATTAATAGAGCTGATCAGTAATCTGGCGGAAACGATGCTTAAGACAGCCAGCCTGTCTGTAACGATGGATACGAATGAACTCGAGGAAGAGTCGCTGACCGAGGAGCAAAAACTGGCGGTGTACCGCGTAGCCCAGGAACAATGCACGAATATTATCAAGTACGCACGGGCCAGTGAAGTGAAAATTAAACTGATGACCACGGATGCACTGGTGTGGATGTCGATCGCAGACAATGGTAAAGGAATGGATTTCGGAAAGAAATCGGAAGGCATCGGATTGAGAAATATTCATGGAAGACTCAGCATCCTCAACGGGTCCGCCCGCATTGAAACCGCGCCTGATAAAGGGTTTGTCCTGACGATCAGTTTCCCCCGCTGATCCGTTTACAGCTTCCTCACTTTGATATTCCGGATCCATACTTTCTGTCCGTGGTGCTGGATCATGATCAGTCCGTCCGGCGATTTTCCGTAGCCCGGATTTTTTTTGAATTTGCTTTTGGCGAGGAGCGCGTTGAGCGTATCGGAGCCCATATCGTATTCTACCACTTTTGTGCCGTTCAGCCAGTGTTCGACATGGTTTCCGTTTACGATCAGTCTTGCCTGATTGTATTCGCCCACCGGTTTTAATTGTTTGTGCTGCGGAATGATCAGATCATACAGCGATCCCGCGGAACGAATGGCGGCCGTATCATTGAAGCCGATATCGTCCAGGATCTGCATTTCGAAATTATCCAGCCAGTTCGGACTGTTGCCATTGTGCGATTCATGCACGGCGGATTCTACCACATGGAAAAAAACGCCGCTGTTGCCGCCCGGAGACACTTTCCAGTCGAGGTCAAGCTCGAAGTTTTTAAATTTTTCTTTGGTCACCAGATCGATATTCGGCACGCCGGTTTGCGCCTCCAGCGCACTGTCCACTACTTTCCAGGCCTGGTCCGGAAAATCCTTCATTTCATATCCTCTTAGTTTATCCGTGGACCCGCCGTCGAACAGTACGATCCAACCATTGGTTTGCGCATGGGCATTAACGGTCATCAGCAGGAAGGCAAGGGCAAGAAGGCGACCTGTTTTAATCATAAAAATGCATAGTTTGAGATGCTGAAATTACAGTGTTTCATTGTATGGCAGCATTTTTGTTTTCCCTTGCAGCGATGAACAAAAAGAGGGGATCCGGCAACTAAAGCCTTGAAATTTTGTTGTTTCCGCAGACAGACACCATTTCAAACAACCACAACATGAAAAACACCATTTCCTTACGCTGGCTGCTGTTGATATGCCTTGCCGGCATCCAATGCAAAAGCGGACTGGTCACCACGTCCAACGGATGCTACAACCTCATCCAGTCTGCACAGGGTCAGAACAAATCGGGCGATTATACGGATGCCCTGACCAATTTCAATGAGGTCCTGAAAAAATGCGATGCCTACGATGCCAAGGAAAAGGCCTATGCGGGTAAGGCAGCGGCGAAGAACGGCCTGCAACAATATGGAGATGCCATTACTTCCGCCAATGCGGGGCTTGCAATAAATCCGTCCAGCCTCGACAATCTTTTTGAAAAAGCAAATGCGGAGCTGGGTCTGTCCATGCTGTCCGCAGCAAAAGCGGATTTGGGAACCATTACCAATCTCACGCAAAAGAACAGAAATGTCTCCGAGCGCGCTACGATTTTCGCAAAGATGGCGGCGCTGGACAGTCGAATGCAACAATATGCCGATGCCGGCAATAATATCAACCAGGCCATCGCGCTGGATCCAAACAATCTTGACCTCTATGTGCTCCAGGGTGATATTGCTGCCGCCTCGGGTAATTACAATAACGCCATTGACAGCTACAATCTGGCCATTTCAAAAGGTAAAAATGATGGGGTTGCCTGGAAAGGAAAAGTCGAAGCGATGATAAAAATGAATCAGGCTAAATACAATACCAGTGACGCGGGTACGCTGGCAAGAAAAATGTCAGCTTCCGAAAAGGCGGCCCTTTGCGAGAACATTACGACGGGACAGCGTCAGGGACTGAAAGACATGAATATTGATTTGTTGCAGGTAGCCCTCTGTAAATAACTTTTAAAAAACACCAACATGAAAGCATTTATATTTTTTGCCTTTTCCGCCACGCTGCTGATGTCAGCCTGTAAGAGTTTAAACAATACCCAGAAGGGATCAGGCATCGGCGTAGCCGCCGGCGCTACGGCCGGTGCGCTGATCGGAGGTGGCGGAAAGAGTTCTGTCTTTGGCGCACTGATCGGTGCCGCGGTAGGTGGCGGTGCAGGCTATCTGATCGGCCATCATATGGATAAGCAGGCGGCAGAAATCAAACAGGCCGTACCGGACGCGCAGGTGGAAAGAGTAGGGGAAGGCATCAATATGACTTTTAATTCCGGTCTCCTCTTTAAAATCAGTTCCAGTGAGTTAAGCGATGAAGCGAAGGCAAACCTTGAAAAGGTTGCCGCCGTATTTGTAAAATATCCGGAAACAAATATTCTGATCGAAGGACATACTGACAATACGGGTACGGATGAATACAATATGAATCTTTCCAAGCAGCGTGCCTACGCCGTGAGTGATTATCTCGCGGCTAAAGGCGTGTCGTCCAATCGCTTTGAGATTAAGTGGTATGGTGAAACACAGCCTAAATATTCCAATGATACCGATTCAAGCCGCAAGCTGAACCGCCGCGTGGAAGTGGCCATCATGGCCGATAATCAGATGAAACAGGAAGCGCAGACCGGAAAGCTGCAAAACTGAGTTTTTATTCCCGTGTGATGGATGCTGCAGCCATTAAACGTTTGTTAATGGTAACTGAAATGCCCCTGCTGGCATGTCCTTTTCATAGTACCGGTTGATATTCATTATCAACCAAATAGCAAGCCATGAAAAAGATCAGCACCATCATTCTTCTCTTCGCCTCCTTATTATTTTTCTATAACGCCAACGCTCAGGTGAGCGTCGGCATCAGCATTACGGCCCGTATTGCACCACCGGCATTGCCAGTATATGTGCAGCCGGAATGCCCTACAGAAGGTTACTTATGGACGCCAGGCTACTGGGCTTATGGTGACGACGGATAT
>CAZZYD010000147.1:0-7655 GCA_964658175.1 uncultured Puia sp.
TTCATGCTGTTTCTTTTACTTTTATAAAGCCCGTATTATATAAATACACAGACGATGTGAAAGGAGAGCTGTACGAGCCACTGACTGTATTGCCACCAGTCACCGCCGGATGCGAGCCGGATCTGCTCGTATTTACGGCCGATTCAACGCACCGGTTGGCGGTCAGAACGCAGAAACGCGTGAACAGTGCCGTATGTACCGATCTCAACCTGACGCCCGCACCCGGCTTCGCCCTGACAAAAGCAGGAGCGGTTTCGGATGATGGGGAAACATTTCTGGCGAAGCCCGTGGCGGCCGCGCAGACGATGCAGCATGTACAGGCCACGGCGTTGGTGAACGGACGCTCAGACAGTTTATACCAGTTGCGCACCATTGCCTATGAACATATTCCACGGATCGATTATTTCCGTCCGGCGGGAGCGACTTTTGTCGAAGCAGACCTGCGAAAAGCGGGTCGCCGGGTTGGGTATATAGAAGGCGCCGGTGACAAACTGCCCGGCGCGCTCCGGCAGATGGGTTATGAAGTGACGTTGATCGGTCGCAAAGATATGCAGGCAGGATACCTGGCGAGCTTTGACGCCATCATCCTGGGTGTGCGCGCATTTGATGTGCACGATTGGCTTTTTGACGAACACGCGCTGCTCATGAAATACATTGAAGACGGCGGAAACCTGATCGTTCAATACAACCGGAATGAGATTGGCAACGGAGACACCCATATCGGACCATATCCCTTCAGCATCGGCTCGGCGCGCGTCACAGACGAGCACGCCGACGTACATTTTCTTACCGCCGGTCACCGGGTCTTGAATTATCCGAATAAGATTACCCCGCTGGACTTCGAAGGGTGGATACAGGAACGGGGCATTTATTTCGCATCCCAAACGGATGATCACTATGAAAAGATTTTTTCGATGCAGGATCCCGGAGAAAGCAAACAGGAGGGAAGCCTCATCATCGCCCCCTATGGCAAAGGAAGTTTTGCCTATACGGGTCTGGTGTTTTTCCGGGAATTGCCGGCGGGCGTTCCGGGGGCTTACCGGCTGCTCGCGAATCTCATCGCGTTGAATCAACCGCTTAACAAATAAATCCTATGCAGAAGCGGAGAGATATTTTCTTTGTGGTGGCCATGGTCACCGGACTGATCATCGGAAGGCTGATCAAAAAAGTAACCATCGGGATCCTGATCGGGCTTGCCCTCGGACTGATCGCCGCCATGGTGGTCGCGGGCCGGAAGTCTGACGATAAAAAATAGCAGCCACATGAAACAACTCCGGGACGATCGACCACCCCTGTTTACCAAATGGTGGCATTGGTATGCGCTGCTCATGGCCTTCCTGTTGCTGCTGATCTTCTTATTTCTCGCTTTCACAAAACATTTTTCATGAGCAGGCCCGACTGGCTGGTACTCTGCCTTACGCTGGCCGGCATCATCGCCTATGGGTTGTATAAAAGCAGGGCGGAAAGAAATCTTGAAAGTTATTTCCTGCTGAACCGCTCTGCGCCCTGGCTGATGATCCTGCTCGGCATCATGGGCACGCAGGCGAGTGCGGTTACTTTTCTTTCAGCGCCAGGTCAGGCATACACCGATGGGATGCGTTTCGTACAATATTATTTCGGACTGCCCCTGGCGATGGTGGTCTTATGCATCAGCTTTGTGCCTGTATTCAGCCGGTTGAAAGTTTTTACCGCCTATGAATTTCTGGAGAAACGCTTTGATGTCAAAACCCGTTCGATCACCTCTTTCCTTTTTTTACTGCAGCGGGGACTTTCAACCGGTATCAGCATTTCCGCGCCGTCTATTATCTTATCGTCCCTGCTGGGATGGAATATCCTCTGGACAAATATCATCATGGGCGGACTGCTGATCATCTATACGGTCACGGGTGGCGCGCGTGCCGTGGCGCATACCCAGCAGTTGCAATTCCTGATCATTTTTGCCGGAATGTTTCTCGCCGGCTATATGGTGATCCACCTGTTGCCGGCGCATGTAGGCGTGAGCGATGCACTGCATATCAGCGGCAAAGCAGGGAAGCTCAATGTGATTACGTCCGGCAGAACGCAGGGGAAATTTCAATGGGACGACCGGTATAATATCTGGAGCGGCCTGATCGGCGGTTTCTTTTTGCAACTTTCCTATTTCGGAACGGATCAGTCGCAGGTGGGCCGGTATCTTTCGGCACGTTCAAATTCGGAAAGTAAAACCGGTCTGCTCTTGAACGGGCTGGTGAAGATTCCCATGCAATTCCTGATACTGCTCCTGGGCGCCTTTGTGTTTTCATATTATCAATATGTGAAGGAGCCCGTATTTTTTAACCAGACACAGATCGAAGTGCTGTCTAAATCGAAATACGGCGATTCGCTGAAACTGGTGTTGAAAGAATATGATGCGCAACAGGCGTTGAAAGTGCAGTTGATGCAACAGAGTGTTGGAAAGATCCCCGCTTCTGCGGTGCAGTCCCAGCATGTTTTCGAAAGAGCAAAGGAACAGCAGCTGGAGGCCAGGACGACCATCCGGCGCTGGCTGGCGGATCCGGATGTTCATGGGGAGGCAAACGATACCAATTATATTTTTCTGCGTTTTGTGCTTGACAACCTGCCCAAAGGACTGATCGGACTGCTGATCGCCGTCATCTTTCTTTCTGCCTGGGGCTCGGTGGCCGCTTCACTCAATGCGCTCGCCTCCTGTACGGTCGTTGATTTTCATGCGCGGTTCAGAAAAGAGAAACTGACGGATGAGCAGGAGTATCGCTACTCCCAGCGGTATACCCTGCTGTGGGGTATTTTTTGCGTGGTGATTGCGCAGCTGGCATATAATATCGGGAACAGTCTCATTGAAGCAGTGAATGTGCTCGGTTCGCTTTTTTACGGCGTGATCCTCGGCATTTTTCTGGTGGCATTTTACCTGCGCCGCGTGCGGGGCACTCCGGTGTTCATCAGCGCGGTGATCACCGAAATTTTTGTCATCGTGATCCAGGTGCTGAACCAGCGCAATATCGTACACCTCGGATTTCTCTGGCTGAACGCCGTGGGGGCGGCAGGCGTGATTTTGCTGAGCCTCGTGCTCAATGCCTGGATACCGGGGAGGGAAATGAAAAAAAATGCCGTGAACTGAATGGTCCACGGCAGATGTTTACCCCTTGGTCAATATGAAAGACGATATCAGGAAAGCGAGGATTGCGATTTCACATGATTGTAGCTTTTTTTGCTCGCGTCGATCAGCTTCAGGATCCGTTCCCGCATGTCGTCGCGCAGACCGGAAATCTCGTGCTCGAATACCTGGTGCAGCTCATCGAGCTCATCATTGGTGGTGCCACGAAGACGGCGGATCTTGCGTTTAATGCTATCGGCTGATTCTGAGAGTTTTTGACGGGTATCGCTCCCTCTGGCGGGCGCGATCAGCAGGCCGATCACCACTCCGGACAAGGCGGCCACAAATATTTTCTGTAGACTCATAATGGTAATTTTTAGTGATTCAATATCCTAGGGAGTTCAACAATCCTGCCAGCCTCACCCCGGCGTTTGCATCCTATCCATATATTGGTTACTTTAGCGGCTCCAACCAATCCCTTAACGCCCTATCTATCCAACTGTTATGAGCGAAATTTCAAAGACTTACCTGATCACCGGAGGCGCCGGATTTTTAGGAATCAACATGACCCGTTATCTCCTGGAACGTGGACATAAAGTGGTTTCCCTGGACATCGCCGATTTCGATTATCCGGAAAAAGACATCATCAAAGTGATTACAGGTGATATCCGCGACCGCAAAGCGGTGGATACCGCGATGGAAGGCGTTGATTTCGTGATCCACACGGCTGCAGCATTACCTCTCTATAAAAAAGAAGATATATTTTCCACCGACCTGGATGGCACGCGCAATGTGTTGCAGTCCGCGCTTGAGCACAAGGTGCAGCGCGTCGTTCATATTTCCTCTACCGCTGTGTATGGCGTACCGGATCATCATCCGCTGATGGAAACAGACCGGCTGATCGGCGTGGGTCCTTATGGCATCGCCAAAGTGAAAGCCGAGGAGATCTGCAATGAATTCAGGAAGAAAGGGCTTTGCGTGCCGATCATGCGGCCGAAATCGTTTATCGGACCCGAAAGGCTGGGCGTGTTCGGTGTTTTTTATGATTGGGCGAAAGATGGAAAAGGCTTTCCGGTGCTGGGCAGCGGCAATAATAAATATCAACTGATGGATGTGGAAGATTTTGCCGCCGCCATCTATTTATCCACCACGATCGACCGCGAATTGGCCAACGATACCTTTAATGTCGGCGCCAAGGAATATACTACAATCAAGCAGGATTACCAGGTGGTCCTGGACCGTGCAGGCTTTGGGAAAAAAATCACGGGTGTGCCTGCCGGCGGCGCCATTTTCATCCTGCGCATCCTCAACAAACTGAATATCTCTCCCCTGTATCCGTGGGTTTACGAAACAGCTGCCAAGGATTCGTTCGTGTCGATCGAAAAAGCAGAAAAAGTGCTCGGATACAGACCCAAATATTCCAATAAGGACGCGCTCCTGAGAAATTACGAATGGTATATCGCCAACATGCATAAATTCCAGCAGGTATCCACGGGTATCTCCCACCGCGTTCCGTGGAAGCAGGGCGCGTTGGGGATCGTGAAGAAGTTTTTCTAGGGACTGGGATTCATCGGATGGACTGGGATTTATGGGATATGGATCTGATCACATCCTGCAGGCTATTGTAACGGGCATTCCTATTCAGTTTCTGCGCAATCAGTCTTTCTTAGTCGATTTCCAGCCGGTTTCCATTTTGTGATAACTTTTTTTGCTTACGGTTGAATCCTTTTTGGATTTCGAGGTGCCCGCAGCTTTTTTTGCATTGATATTGTTTACCAGGGAATTCTTTACTCCCAGCTTGTTTGTTTTTCCGCCGGAGGATTTCTTGGCGGCTTTCTTTTTTGTTGTTGCCATACAATGTTTTTGAATAGATATAAAACATCGTGCCGGGGTGAGGTATCCGGCATGCGTCGCCGACCACACACGCCATCATCCAGCGCGGGCCCTTCAGCAGTGATTATGCTACGTCCGAATTGGCGCCGCGCTGGATCACGGTGGGGATGCATTTGACGCCAGCAAGATGAATACTAGAGAGCAGAATAACGGGTTCAGGGGAGCTGGAAAGATCCATCTCCCATAAATCCCACGCATCCCATTATCACAGTTTATATGCCGGATGAAACTTGTTCAGCGTTTCCCTTAGATACTCCCGGTCGAGGTGTGTGTAAATTTCAGTCGTGGTGATGCTCTCATGGCCAAGCATTTCCTGTACGGCGCGCAGGTCGGCGCCGCCCTCCACGAGATGGGTCGCAAAAGAATGGCGGAAGGTATGTGGCGACACCGTTTTTTTTATGCCCGCTTTGGCTACGAGTTCCTTGATCAGTAAAAAAATCATCACGCGGCTGAGGCGGCTGCCGCGACGGTTCAAAAACAGGATGTCTTCGTTCCCGCTTATAACGGATACGTGTACCCGCACCTGATTCCGGTAGATTCCGATGAACCGGATGGCCGTAGCGCCGATCGGCACGAGTCTTTCCTTATCCCCCTTACCGATCACCCTGATAAAGCCGAGCTCGGGATAGAGGCAGGAAATCTTCAGATTTACCAGTTCACTCACCCGCAGGCCGCAGCTGTACAGGGTTTCCAGGATGGCGCGGTTTCTTTCGCCTTCCGGCTTACTCAGGTCCACGGCGGCGATGATCTGTTCGATTTCATTGAAATGAAGGAAGTCGGGCAGGGTCCTTTTCAGTTTCGGCGCCTCGAGAAGCAGGCTGGGATCCTTATCGATGATCGCTTCCCCGATGCAATACCCGAAAAAAGAGCGGATGCCGGAAATGATCCTGGACTGGGAGCTGGCCGTGAGACCAAAGCCGCTGATCCATTGTAAAAAAGAACGCAGATCGCTGAGTTCGAGGTCGCGCAGTAATTTTTTTGAACCGATGCTGTCGAGATACTGGGTGAGTTTGTGGACGTCGTGGAGATATGCCTCGACAGAATGATCGGAGAGCGATTTTTCCAGTTGCAGCCAGGCCTTATATCCTTTGATTTCCGCATTCCACATAGGCGATCGTTATTTCCATTTGCCCTCTTTCATTCCTTCCTGCATCCGGGTGACCAGCCGGTACGTGGCCGGACAATATTCCACATTCTGTTTATACATGTGGACATAGTCGACGATTTTTTTGGTGCCGTGGTGCGGGAAGCCGGCGCAGTCGCGCGGACGGACTTCATAAATGCCGCACATATTGGTTTTGAGATCCAGGAACTGGCAGGGCTGTTTCACATTCATCCAGTCGCCGGTGCGGTCCTTATACAACCACTTTTCTTTGAAGGCCGATTTCGACATGCCCAGGAATTTTGAAATCCGCGTGATGTCTTTGCCGGTATAGGTAGGCGACATGGTTTTGCAGCAGTTGGCACAGTCGAGACAATCCGTATCCGCCCAGGCGATTTCATTCGCTTCCAGCGTGATCAGCGGCAGATTTTTTGGGGGATTGGCCGCCAGCCGCGACAGAAAGCTGCGCACCTTTTTTTTATTCTTTTTGACAAGGGCACGGAACGAGCGGATGTTGACAGTAGTGGTGGGCATGTATGATGGGTTGCAGAAGATTGAAATTACCACCAATAGACATCTTCTACAAAAAAGAAATCCGGGATGCCATTGCTGCCGATCGTGATCGCCAGGATATCATATTGTACATCGAGTGGATGCGGATACCGCAACTGGAAGACCGCCGCTGCCCGCATCAGGTTATTCAGTTTTTGACGGGTGACAAATTTTTCCGGCGGACCGAAATCGTCGTTGCGCCGGGTTTTTACTTCGATAAAATGCAGACAGGCCGCTTTCTGCGCGATGATATCTATTTCAAGATGCCCGGACCGCCAGTTTCTGAACAGGATCTCAAATTCCTTTTTGCCCAGCCAGCGCACCGCGATGTCTTCTCCTTCTTTTCCAAATTCGTTGTGCTCCGCCATGGAGAAGTTTTGATTAATTTTATCCCAGAACACCGTATCATGGAACTGAATAAAAATAAATTGTTTCCGATCTCAGGAAAAGTGCAGTCCTACGCCTGGGGCGGCGGAAATTACCTGGCTTCGCTCCTGCAATTCACGCCCGATCCAACCGTGAAATATGCCGAGTTCTGGTTGGGCACGCATCCCCAGGGCGTGGCCATGCTCAGCTTGGGCGAAAAAGAAATCGTTCCCCTGGACGCCTATATTGCCGCCTTTCCCGATCAGACCATCGGTCCCCGGGTTAAAGCCTCCTTCGGCAGGATGCCGTATCTGCTCAAGATCCTCGATGTAAAGGACATGTTGTCCATCCAGGTTCATCCCAGCCGCGCCAATGCACGCATCGCCTTTGAAAAAGAAAATGCAGCCGGTATCCCTTTGAACGCTTCCGGCCGGAATTATAAAGACGATAACCACAAACCGGAACTGATGCTTGCGCTCAGCGAATTCTGGTTGCTGCATGGTTTCAAAGTTCCGGATCAGATGACCTCGATACTCCGCGCCACACCAGAACTGCAATTTCTGCTGCCGGTTTTTGACAGTGGCCAGTACCAGGCCGTGTACCGCCGCGTGATGGAAATGCCGCAAGCCGAGGTGAACCAGCGCCTCCAGC
>CAZZYD010000147.1:7665-9226 GCA_964658175.1 uncultured Puia sp.
GTGAAGATTTCTGGGCGGCCCGAGCGGCCCTCACCTATAACCAGGACGGAAATATCGACCGCGGTATTTTTTCGATCTATCTTTTCAATGTATTGCACGTACACCCCGGCCAGTCCCTTTTTCAGGACGCCGGTCTTCCGCATGCCTATCTGGAAGGACAAAATGTGGAGATTATGGCCAATTCCGACAATGTGCTGCGCGGCGGACTCACCCCCAAACACGTGGATGTAAAAGAATTGCTCGCCCATATCCGGTTTGAGCCGACCATACCGGCATTCATCATCGAAAAAAAGATACAGGATGGCCTAACGGTATTTCCCACCCCGGCGCCGGATTTTGAACTGGGCCGCATTTTACTCGGTAAGGGAGAAAAAATCCGGCTCAGCGCAGACTCCGCCGAGATATTCCTGTTGCTCAAGGGTGCGGTGCGGGTAAGTGAAAACCTGGAGAATGAGTTCAGCCGCCGGAAAGGGGAGGCCTGGATCAGTTTCTTTGAGGGTATTCAATACCTGACCGCAACCGAGGAAAGCGTGATATACCGGGCAGCCGTACCCTATCATGCTTAATTTAACCCGGCGCGCAGAACCGTCGAAGAATTTGTATTTTCGCGTTCTGTAAAACTGCGTCACATGAAGCTTGGCAAATCTGTTATCTGGTCTTTTATCGTGCTAACCATCATTGCTGCGCTCTACCGGCTGATCCCGGGCCGTCCCTACGGCTTTGCTCCGCAGTACGCGATGGCGATTTTTGCCGGCGCCGTGATTGCCGACAAGAAACTCGCTTTTCTGATCCCGGTACTGTCGATGTTTATTTCTGATTTGTTGTTCCAGGGTCTTCACAGCGCTGGCCTGTATCCGTTTGCCGGATTTTATGACGGGCAGATCCTGAACTATGCGTTGTTTGCCCTGCTTGTGTTTGTGGGCATCGCGATCCGGAAAATAACCTTTACCAATGTGCTGCTTGCCTCCCTGGTGGCGCCGACGATCTATTTTTTACTCTCCAATACGATCACCTGGTTCGGTCCCGGTGGTACCCGCGGCCTGGGTCGCGCTAAAACGTTTGCTGGCTGGCAGCAGGCGATGGTGGATGGCCTTCCCTTCTACCGGAACAGCCTCTATGCTACGCTCATTTTCAGCGCCATCCTGTTTGGCAGTTATGTGCTGATCACGCGCAAGCGCAAATCTGCCGTGGCTGATTTTGAAATCCTCTGATTTTTCAGCCTTCGTAGCCGGTATCTTCCTGGAGATTCCCGCCGTCGGCGGCTTCCGTTGCCAGCACGTCGCAACGGTTATTGTGCGGGTTGGAAGCATGTCCGCGCACCCAATGAAATTTGATCTGGTGGGAGGAAGCGAGGCTGGCGTAGAGCAGCCAGAGATCCTTGTTTTTCTTACCACCCTTGAAATCGGTACGGATCCAGTTTTTCAGCCAGCCTTCTTCGACCGCTTTCACCACGTACTGGCTGTCAGAAAAAATCTGAACGGGAATGCCCTGTTTTTTGATCGCTTTCAAACCCTCGATCACCGCCATCAGTTCCATGCGGTTATTGGTGGTTCGTTTATAA
>CAZZYD010000148.1:0-9205 GCA_964658175.1 uncultured Puia sp.
CGTAACGGACCATCTACGTAGGCGGGTATGGTTTGCGCGCTGTCGCATAACACACCACAACCTGCTGCGAGACTTAACAGGTTTGCCGAAGAACTGAACAGACGACCGCTGACCAGCTCCAGCGCGTATGGCAGTGTCAGCGGTGATACGAGGAGTGCGCCGGCAGCATTATCGAGCCGGAAGCTGACGGCACCGCTGATCGTTCCGGCCAGGGATACCGCCTGAAGTCCGGTACCGGTCAGGGCCAGCACGGGTTGCGCGATGGCGGTTGCTGTGATGACTGCGCCAGGCGCCTGAATCAGGTTGCCACTAACCTGCACCCGGGTGCTGTTGCCCGCACCGGTGGCAAGGTTGAAGACGCCGCCCGACTCAATAAAATCTCCCGCGACCAGCAGGTTGCCCTGCGGGCCGCTGAGGTCGACGCTGAACTGCACGTTTTCGTTGATGCGGAGGTCGCCACGGACCGTCAACGGGTTGCTGCCGCTGCAGGTATAATTGACCGGCGCTCCCAGTGCGTCAGCGCGCAGGGACAAGCTTCCATAGATCCGGTTACTCGCCGAGATCGTATAAGAACTGCGGGGCACATCAAATTCGAAGATGCCGGTTTCCGTACCCGGCAGGACCGACAGATGACTTACAATCGAGCCGGCATGCGCACCGCGCGTGCGGTGAATGTATTTGCCGCCGTTGCTGATCCGCAGCGAGTCGGTGATCAGCAGGGATTCGCCACTGGCGATGCCGCTGGCATTTTCGAAGATGGCGCCCGCCTCCAGCAGGATGGATCCCGTCACCGATAGTCCCGGTGAGCTGATATTGGACGCCGGTAACAGGAGGCGAATGGTATGACCGGCACCGGGCGCGATGCGAAGCGAATGGATTTGAAGCGGCTGATCCGGTAACTGAAGCTGGTAGTCAGCAGTCCACACCGATTGATCGAGCAACACATCATCGTCGGGTAACGGCAGCGCATGATCGTTCCAGTTAGCATTGGTTGCCCACAATCCGTCGCCGGCAAGTCCGGTCCAGGTTTTTGTCAGTCCGGAAGCCGTGACGGCCTGAAAGACCAGTATACAGCTGCAGATGGCACTGCGTGCCCGCTTTATTGAATGAACCATGACTGCAAGCTAGCCGGATGGGGCAATGGCAGCAATACCACATTGTGGGGTTTCAGGACAAAAAAAATCCCCCCCGAAAACGGGAAGGATACACATTGCATTGGGTAGCAGAATTATTTTTTCATTTTCGTAGTGTCCTTGGTAACGGTCATTTTGGACTTCATGGTATCAGTCATCATTTTGGAAGAATCCATTTTCATGGTGGAATCAGCCATGGCAGGTTTCATTGAATCGGTGGTAGTGACCACTGAATCCGTTTTTGTGGTTGTTTCAGAACTGTTGCCACAGGCGGCGAAAAAAGTTGCAGCAGCGAGGATGGTAAAAAGTTTTTTCATCAGCATATAATTTTATGCAGGCGAAACTACAGAAAGCTTTCAAATTGCAAAGCCTTCGTTTTCCACGATAACCTCATTTTTGTGGATAACCCTATTTTTTCCGGAAGAAGATACGAATCGGCACACCGGTTAGTTTGAAATGCTCGCGCATCTGATTCTCAAGATAATTCTTGTAGGGCGTCTTGATATCATCCGGATAGTTCGTGAAAAATGCAAACGAAGGCACAGGTGTCGGCAGTTGCTGAACATATTTGATTTTTATTGCATGCCCGCGTACCACCGGTGCGTGATAGCTTTCCATCGCCTGGATCATCACATCGTTCAGTTTGCTGGTGGGGATTTTCTGCTGGCGGTTATCATAGACTTCGAGCGCCGTCTCGATCACTTTATAGATTCGCGTTTTGTCTTTGGCTGAAATAAAGATCACGGGCAGATCGGTAAACGGAGCGAATCTTTTCTTCAGTTCTGCCTCATAGGTCTTCGCGGTGTTGGTTTCCTTCTCCATCAGGTCCCACTTGTTTACCACCGCTACCAGTCCTTTGCCTTTTTTTATTGCCAGGGCAAAAATATTCAGGTCCTGCTGGGTGATCCCTTTTTCAGCGTCCAGCATCAGCAGGCAGACGTCGGCCTCATCCATCGCTTTGATGGCACGGATGACGGAATAGAATTCAAGGTCTTCGTGCACCTTTGTCTTTCACCTGATACCAGCGGTATCGATCAGGATAAATTCTTTTTTAAAGAGATTGTAATGGGTATGGATGCTGTCGCGCGTGGTACCCGCGATTTCACTCACGATGGTGCGCTCCTGCCCCACCAGCGCATTGAGCAGGGATGATTTGCCGACATTGGGTTGGCCGATGATCGCAAATTTCGGAAGGCCTGTATCCCAGTCGCTGGCCTGGTCGTCGGTGATCAGCTCGGCGATCTTGTCCAGCAGCTCGCCGGTACCGCTGCCGGTCATGGCGGAGATGAAAAAGATCTCGTCAAATCCAAGGCTGTAGAATTCGGCTGCTTCGAGCAGGCGTTCGCCGTTGTCGACTTTGTTGACGACAAGAAAAACGGGTTTGGTACTGCGCCGGAGCAGGTCGGCCATGGATTCATCGAGGGTGGTGATGCCGGTGGATGTATCAGTCATAAAGATGATCGCATTGGCTTCTTCCACGGCGATCAATACCTGTTTTTTGATTTCCTGCTCGAACACATCGGTGCTTTCCGGCACGAACCCGCCGGTATCGATCAGGTTGAAGGTTTTTCCGTTCCAGTCGGATACACCATACTGGCGGTCGCGGGTGACGCCGCTGATATCATCCACGATGGCCTTTCGCTGTTCCAGCATGCGGTTAAAAAAAGTGCTCTTGCCCACATTGGGTCTTCCTGTAATTGCTACGGTAAATCCGGCCATGTTTATTTTTATTTGGGGGATGAGGAATGGAACCGACGGGTATCAGTATCCATATTCCTTGAGATGGAGCTCGCTGTCTCTCCATTTCGGTCTGACTTTCACAAAGAGTTCCAGGAAAATTTTTCTTCCTATGAACGCTTCGATATCTTTTCTTGCTTCCGTTCCCAGTTGTTTGATCATCCGTCCACCCTCGCCCAGCAGAATTCCTTTCTGCGTTTCGCGCTGCACAATGATATCCGCCTGAATTTTGGTAAGGGTTTCTTTTTCCTTGTATTCCTGGATGATCACGGCTGTGTGGTAAGGAATCTCTTCGTTGTATAAATGGAATATTTTTTCGCGGATCAGTTCCCCGGCGAAAAATTTCACCGGCCGGTCGGTCATCTCGTCGCCATCAAAAAACGGCTCGCCTTCAGGCAGCAGCTCGATGATCTGCGCCAGCAACTTGTCCAGTTGCAGATTCTTCAACGCCGATACGCCCATCACGATCCGGCAATAGGGTTTGTCCGTAAAATATGCAATGATCTCCGCCAGGGCGGCTTCCGTCACCTTGTCGATCTTGTTGATCACCAGGATGGCCGGCACCTTCAGGTGCAGCGCAGCGAACAATTCCCCGTTTTCTTCCTTATTGTCTCTGGCATCCATGAGCAGCAGCGCCACGTCGGCGTCCAGTACCGAATCGCGGACCGATTCCATCATCTTTTCGTGGAGCCGGTATTCGGGTTTGATGATCCCCGGCGTATCTGAAAAGATCAGCTGGTAGTTGTCGCCCGTGAGAATTCCCTTGATCCGGTGCCTGGTTGTCTGCACTTTATGCGACACAATGGCCAGCTTTTCGCCCATAAATGCGTTTAGGAGCGTACTTTTGCCGGCGTTTGGCTTACCAAATATGTTGACGAAACCTGATTTCATGAAGAGGGCAAAGGTAAGCCTTTCCATTTTGCGGTGAGGACCGCATTCCCTAAATTTGTTGTTTAAACATTAAATACAACTATATGGCAACGTCAAAGTGGACCCTGGATCCCATCCATTCCGAAATTCATTTCAAGATCAGGCACCTGATGATCACGAATGTTACCGGTCAGTTCAACACCTACGAAGCAGCGGTTGAAACCGAAAACGAAGATTTTATGCATTCGAAGATCAGCTTCACCGCCGATGTGGCTTCCATCAGCACAGGAAATGAACAGCGGGACGGTCACCTGAAAGCGCCCGATTTTTTTGACGCGGAAAAATATCCCAAGATCAGTTTTGTTGCCACCAAATACGAGCGCGTAGACGATGATTCTTATGAATTGTATGGCGATCTCACTATCCGGGATACCACCAAACCGGTGAAACTGGATGTGGAATTCGGCGGTGTCGTGAAAGATCCCTGGGGAAACACCCGCGCGGGTTTTGAAATCAACGGCAAAATAAACCGGAAAGATTATGGCTTGGTCTGGAACGCCACCACGGAAACGGGCGGACTGATGCTGGGCGACGATGTGCGCCTGAGCGCCAGTGTTCAGCTCATTAAACAGGCATAAACCATTTTATATTTTAAAAGGTCCGCGTCATCGCCGGACCTTTTTTATTTTTGCCCTATGTACCGTATCCGATTGCTTGCTTTACTCTTCCTGCCCCTCCTCGCCCGCACCCAGTCCGTCGCAGATCCGACGCCTTTCGGCAGGTCCATCATCGGCAGCGCGCTGCAGCAGCACCTCAATGTGATCGCAGGCAAAGCCTACGAAGGGCGGGAGACCGCAACTCCCGGGCAGCAGAAAGCGGCTGCCTATATTGAAAAGTTTTTCAGCTCCATCCACCTGAAACCCGCCGTCGGCGATTCGGCGTACCAGTTATTTTATCCTGTATTCAGGGATTCACTGGGCACGGCTTCGATCGTGGTCAACAATGACTCCTTCTCGCAATGGACGGATTTCGATGCCAACCTCAGTTCCAACCTGACCGGGGAAATGGCTTCGAATCAGGTGGTATTCGCGGGATACGGTATCAGCGATTCGCTTGAAGACGATTACCAGGGCCTTGATGCACAGGGAAAGATTGTGCTTATCCTCAACGGGTATCCGCCCGGAGTATTGAAAACAGCCATCAAAACAAAAAAATTCAATGCCTTCGCCAAAGCCGACGCTGCGCAAAAACATGGCGCCGTGGCGGTACTTATCGTCCAGCCAGATTTCCCGCACGAAGAAGTGCCGGTCCTCGGACCGATGTATGTAAGCCGGTATAAAAAAGTGATTCGTCCGCTGATGTTTAATGTGTCGGGAAAAGTGGCCCGGTCGATTATGGGACAGGACTACACGGATTCAAGATCCGGAAAAGTCAGCGGGCGGTCGTACACCTGCAAGATCGCCCTTTCATTCACCAAACAACAGATCACCCTCCACAGCAGCGATGTGATCGGTTACCTGGAAGGATCTGATCTGAAAGATCAGTGGCTGATCATCTCGGCGCATTACGATCACCTGGGCAAAAAAGACAGTATTTTCTATCCCGGCGCCGACGACGACGGTTCGGGCACGGTGAGTGTGCTCGAAATTGCCGCAGCATTTGCGCGGGCAAAAGCCGCAGGCAAAGGACCCCGCCGAAGCATCCTGTTTCTGGCCAACAGCGGTGAAGAAAAAGGTTTGTGGGGTTCCGACTATTATGCCGATCATCCCCTTTTCCCCCTTGACAAAACCACGGCCGACCTCAACATCGACATGATCGGCAGACGGGATCCTGCGCGCAAACAGGGAGATTCAAATAACTATGTATATATCGTGGGAGATGATAAATTAAGCACTGAACTCCATCCGCTCAGTGTGGCCACCAACCGGCGGTATACAAAACTCGAACTTGATTATAAATTCAATGATCCCAAAGATCCCCTCAGGATCTATTTCCGGAGCGACCATTATAATTTTGCGAAGAAAGGCGTTCCGGTCATTTTTTATTTTGACGGGATTCATGCCGACTATCATCAACCGACCGACACACCCGACAAAATAAACGATGACCTGCTGGAGAAACGGGCGAGGCTGGTATTTTATACCGCCTGGGAGATGGCCAACCGGCCGGCTATGCTTAACCGTAATAAACCTCTTCCGCAGGAAGAATGATCTGATCCCTCACGCGCAAAAAAAATCCGGTTTTAAACACCGGACTGTATAATTTATAGAGGATGCCCATCCGGGGAATCCTGCGGATTGGCATTACCAAACCTTTTCTACTTGATCGGCGTCTTCTCTTCGTTCAGACCGCTCTCGAATTCCTGTTTTACATTGTTCTTCGCATCGTTGAACTCACGCATGCCTTTGCCAATCCCCTTCATGAACTCAGGGATCTTCCGTCCACCGAATAAAACGAGCACCGCAATCACAATCAGAATCCATTCGCTTCCGCCGGGCATTGATATCAAGAGATGATTTGTCATAAAACTTTGTTTGAGGTTTAAAAGTACCGCTAAAACAGCACTTACGCAAATCCGCCCAACTGCGATTTATTATGATAAGAATCTTAAAAATCAGCTGGTTTGGGGATTTCCTTTCCCACCCCGGATCAATATGCGAAAAATCGGATGCGGTAAAATTATGCCAACGATTTTAACGGTTAAAAATCCAAACCGTCTGTCAATCACGTACCTGCAAAAAAAACGGACACTTTATGAAAGATGTAAAATTAAGGGATTCCCTGCAGGCCGTGTTTGCCGGCCCACTCAAAAGAAAGTCTTTCCTTAAATACACAGCGCTGGGAGGTTCTGCCCTCGTGCTGGGTTTGGAAGCTTGTAAAAAAGACAACAACAACAATGGCGGAAATACCGGCACCACCACCGATGTAGGCGGCGGCGATACAGGTATCCTGAATTTCGCCTATGCGCTCGAACAACTCGAAGCGGCCTTTTATATTAAGGTCAATGCTTCTTTTTACACGGGTATCACGACGGAAGAACAACAGATCCTGACAGATATCATGAACCATGAAGTGGCCCACCGCGATTTCTTCAAGGCAGCCATTGGTTCGGCGGCCATCAAGACTCTCACCTTCGACTTTTCATCCATCAATTTTTCGGACCGCAGCTCGGTGCTCAGCACAGCCAAGGCCCTGGAAGACACCGGCGTATCTGCGTATAACGGTGCAGGAAAATATATCGTAAGTCCGGATTACCTGCTGATCGCCGGAAAAATCGTTTCCGTTGAAGCCCGTCATGCTTCAGCCATCCGCGACCTGCTGATGCCAAAAACAGCCTCTTTCGCTGGTGACGATGTGGTGGATCCAACCTCCGGACTGGATTATTCCAGAACGCCCAATGCCACAGACTCCGGTCATCCCATGAGCATCGTAGCCACGGCCAATACCTTCCTCACCACAAAGATCTCTGCAACACAACTTCCATAACATTATAATCATCATTATATGAAAGCGACTAAAATATTAGACTTACTGGACCAGAACTCGCAGGCGAAAATCGAACAGGATTTTTCGCGACGCGAGGCCCTGTCAAAAGGATTTAACCTCGGTATGAAAGGACTTTTTGCCGCATTGCCCCTCGGCATGATGCTGAAAGCTACTAAAACCTACGCAGCTACGGCCACCCCGGTAGACGTGCTCAATTTTGCACTCACGCTGGAATACCTGGAATCTTCTTTCTATGCCCAGGGACTTGATTCAGGCATCGTACCAAGCTCAGACCTGGCGATCATCACCCAGATCGGCAAGCATGAAACGTCTCATGTGGCTACGCTGAAGTCAGCAATTATGGCAAGCGGCGGAACACCCGTTGCCGAACCAACATTCGACTTCACCGCCGGCGGCGCTTATCCCGATGTGTTTACAAATTACACAACATTTTTAGTGCTTGCCAACGCATTCGAAGACACGGGCGTTCGTGCCTATAAAGGCCAGGCAGCCAACCTCCTCGGTACCGACCTGTTGACAGCCGCCCTGGATATTCATTCAGTGGAAGCAAGACATGCCTCCGAAATCCGCAGGCTTCGTGGTCAAAAAGGCTGGATCTCCGGCGCAGCCACCTCCGGCGTTCCGGATGGCATCTATGCAGGAGAAGACAATATTACACAGGGTACCGTCGACGTTAGTACCGTTACATCGGTTACCCCCGCCTATATCATGGAATGCTTTGATGAACCGTTGACGATGGATCAGGTGCTCGCCATCGCAACACCTTTTATTAAAAGCATGTAAGACCTAAGCCTTACGGCAAATGCTGTTCGGAGTCAGGTTTCAAGGAAAGGCCGGCATATTTGCCGGCCTTTCTCATGTCGATAATTAGTCGTAATTTAACCTGCCACCGATTCCTCACCACAAAACTTGCTGTATGAAAAAGGTCTCTGACATCTTCCAACATAAGGAAAGAAAAATCACTGCCGTTAGTCCGCACACCGCTGTGATCGAAGCATTGCAGATTATGGCGCACCAGAATATCGGGTCCGTCATGGTGATGGACAACCAGCACTATATCGGTATCGTCACGGAGCGCGATTATTCCCGTAAAGTAGTCCTGAAAGGAAAATCATCGACAGACACCAAAGTCTCTGAAATCATGTCCGAGGATCTTCCCGTGGTAAACCTGCACGACAGTATTGAATACTGCATGCAGCTGATGGCCGAAAAAAACATCCGGTATCTGCCGGTGTTCGAACAGGACCGTCTTTTTGGAATCGTGTCCATCCACGATCTGGTTAGAGAAACGATTCAGAATCAGCAGGAAACCATCTCCCAGTTGAAAGACTATCTCCACGCCAGCATGTAAGTACTTCAGCCCTCCGCATAAAAAAAGGCTTCGTTTTTGACGAAGCCTTTTAATTTTATCCGCTCAGGCAGATCAGGAACAGAAATCTAACACGATCAACCTCTCATTTTCTGTTAAATGATCCTAACTATCGATCAAATCATTATTTCTATTCGAGTATGCTATACTATAAGAAAGGATCGTACCAATTTTTCATTTTGTTGAACTTCCCCTGAAATTTCTTGTATTGTACTAAAAGAAACACTTAGCTGAGGAATTCTCTACTCAAAAAATTTCCCCATGGAATTCGGACTGGTCCCCACTGAAACCCTGCCGGCCATCGACTTCAGGCTTCGGAAAGAACCTGCCGGCAATAAAGACATACTCCCGGGAAAAAAGGCAAAGAATATGGCCCTATACCTCGGCTGCGCAAAATGGGGCAGGAAAGAATGGGTGGGAAAACTTTATCCCCTGAAAACCAGAGAGAAGGATTTTTTATCAGAATATGTTAAGCACTTTAACAGCATCGAACTCAACGCCACCCACTATAAAATCATCGGTGCGCGTGGCATAGCGGCCTGGAAGAAGAAAGCCGGAGACAAGCCCTTCCTTTTTTGTCCCAAAATGT
>CAZZYD010000149.1:0-3147 GCA_964658175.1 uncultured Puia sp.
AACGTTGAGCATGAAAAAGCTTCCGAACAATACAAAGCCGAGCTGGCGGTCTGGGTCAGTCAACCCTTCTTCATCAATTCACTGGCCGCCGTCCACCACAGCATGCGCTGGCATTCGGATAACGATACGGCGCTCATGGATCAGATGGTGGCCATCTATCAACAAAAATATCCGCACATGGAATTGACGCGGGAACTCGTGAGCAGGGTGACAGCCACCAAACGAATCGCGTTGGGCGCCTTCGCACCGGAATTCATTTCAAAAGACAGCTCCGGAAAAAAGGTTGACCTGCACAGCTTCCGCGGCAAATACACACTGATCGAGTTCTGGGCTTCCTGGTGTCCACCCTGCCGGGAAGAAAGTCCGACCCTGGTGAGATTGTACAAGACCTATAAGGATAAAGGCTTCACTATTCTAAGTGTGTCGATCGACAACGATAAATCCAGGTGGACCAATGCGATCAGGAAAGATGGCTATGTCTGGGAAAACGTGTCCGAACTGGACGGTTACTCGGGGTCAACCGCAGCTTTATATACCGTTACTGCCATCCCCAATAGTTTTCTCCTCGATAAAAACGGAAAAATAATTGCCAAGAACCTGCGAGGGAAGGAACTGGAAAATAAACTGATTGAACTGGTTCGTAAATAGCCAGGACGATTGTCACTTCAAATCTTCACTTTAATCACCAGCTTCTTTATTTCCCGATCGCCGATCATCGGTGCATGTACATCCTCGGGAAACAAAATCACAAACTGGCCGTTCATCAACTGGAAAAACATATCCGGCGTGTCGTGGTAGAGTTGCAGATCTTTGGCCTCATCATATCCGCCGTTTTCACGGATACAGTCTTCCCGCGGCTTCCATCCGAATTGTTCTTTTCCGTCAATGCAAAACTGGATGTCGATGTGCCGGTTGTGGCATTCAAATTCCGCAACCGACTCCGCGGCCGTCATCCCCTTCCGGTTTGAAAAGATCGCTTTCAGGCGATCGCCGTCGATCGACTGCATACCCATTTCGACGGACATCAGATCAAGGCTCCGTATATAGCTGAATGCTTTTTCAAAAGCAGGATGACCGCCAAAATATTTATCTGCGTTCTGTAGCGTATCAATGATCATATAGCGGGTTCAATGGTTTTGTGATAAGTCTCTTGATAAAATGGTTTTATTCCTCAATAGCCTCAATACCCAGTTGCCTTAATTTCTCCAGACCTTCCTTCATATTGCTGACCTGCTCGGTGGAATGACCCTGCCAAACGTCGACCTCGCCAATGATCCGAAGCGGATGACGCGACCGGTATGACTTCGTCGGGTTGCCCGGAAATTTCTTATCCGTTAGATTGGGGTCATCTTCGATCGGACCGGTCGGTTCCACAATATATATCCTGCCTCGCCCTTCGCCGACGGCAAGCTCGGCCCCCCAGGTGGCCGCATCCATGGTTTCGGTCAGATAGACGAAAGACGCTTTCTTCCGCTCACCGTAATTGGAATGAAAACTGATTTCAATGAGGTCTCCCTGAATCAAACTGGCCTTGGTGCCATGATAAAATGTCGGCACATGCTGATGGTCGGTTATTTCCACTGATTCATCCATATGGCGGTATTTTGACGGTCATTCAATAGTTAACTTTGAAGGTAAGCCGGATTTTGTACGATCGTTTAATTTATTGAAATGGATGTAAAACAGGCATACGATGTTTGGGCAGATCAATATGACAGCAATATCAACAGGACAAGAGATATCGAAGCAATTTCTCTGCAGACAGTCTTGGCAGATATTCCCTTTGACTCCTGTATGGAGATCGGTTGCGGGACCGGGAAAAATACGGAGTGGCTGGCGAAAAAAGCAAGGGAAGTGTTGGCCGTTGACTTTTCGGATGAGATGCTGAAGAAAGCAAGGCAGAAGATACAATCCGGCCAGGTACAATTCATTCAGGCGGACATAACAAAAGACTGGAGCTTTGTACAAAAGCAATATGATCTTGTAACGTTCAGCCTCGTGCTTGAACATATAGAAAACCTGGATGATATTTTCAAAAAGGTTTATGGAGCATCACGTCCAGAAGGAATTGTCTATGTTGGGGAACTTCATCCTTTCAAACAATATGCAGGCTCCAAAGCGAGGTTTGAAACAAATGAAGGGCAACATATTGTCCAATGCTTCCGTCATCATTTATCAGACTTCACCTCGTCCGCAAAAAGAAACGGTTTTGAAATACTGCTTGTCGAAGAATTTTTTGACGAGGACGACAGAACACTGATACCAAGAATTTTGACACTGGTTTTGAAGAAATCGTAATTCAATTATTTACTACGATATCACGCCATTTTATATGGCTTGTCAAACAAATAAACAATCCATCCGATCAACAGAATGCCGACCCCTATACTGCTTTCAACCGGTTTATCAATATAGGTAAAGATGAGCGACCATGCATTGAAGGCGAGGAAAATCAATTGAAACAGCGGCTTCAGCGGCGCTTTAAAACTGAACGGCTTTGAATTCGGGATGAAAAGGCTCGATGCAACGGACAGTGATGTCACCAGCTGAAGGACAAATCCAGCATACAACAATACGTTCTCAAAAGAGCCCGTAAGCGCCATAAAAACACTTATCAAAACATGCAGCCAAAGGGCACGAACCGGAATCGCATGGGCGTTTTTCTTCGCAAGGGGTTTCCACAACCGATATTCCCTGGCCATGGCAGCAGTAACCCGCGGGCCCACCCACAAATAGGAACTGACCGTGGCGATCAGCTGGATCGCAATAAAAGCACTCACCCATTTTCCACCCGCCGTCCCCAGCAAATTGCTGAAAGAAATAAAAGTAACTTCTTCCTTGCCCCGTAACTGGCCGATGCTGGCATTTTTCAACAGCACAATTTGAAAAAGTATATAGGCTACGGAAACAAACAGGGTGCTCCCAATCAACGCCCGCGGAAGATTCTTTGCAGGATTTTCGATTTCATCGGCAACATAGGCGGCCGCGTTCCATCCCGTATAAGCAAATGCAACAAAAACCATGGAGACTGCAAATCCGGGCTTTAATATCTCGTGTTTCCATGAATCTGTCAGATTGATGGCATTCTCGCTGCTACCCGGCAAAATAAAACCGAGCAGGATCAGGCAACCGATAAAAGCCACCTTG
>CAZZYD010000149.1:3157-9125 GCA_964658175.1 uncultured Puia sp.
ATAAGTGTCGAACTGTTCTGAAACCGGCTACTGTGGCGGATCGTGAAACTATGCATAAGCCCGATAAAAACGATGACGACCACCGCGAGCCATACATTATTGTTGAGACCAAACGGTGCAAGGTATTTGGTAAAGGCCATGGCGGCCAGTGCGACCGGCGCGGAAAAACCAAGGGTGAGTCCAGCCCATGCAGAAACATAGCCCAGTGCCGGATGGAATATGCGTGAAAGGTAGATATAGTCACCGCCCGATTCATTAAAATGTGTTCCCAGCTCAGCATAGGCAAAAGCCCCGAAAAGGGCCAGCACACCGCCCACTACCCAGAGCAGCAGGATACCCCAGGTATTTTGGATCGATGAAAGCTGAAATCCGATACTGGTGAAAACACCCGTACCAATCATATTGGCTACCACGATGGAGGATGCCGTTAGAATGCCGATTTTCTTCTTCAAAAAACTCCTATTAAATCATACTGTAAGAAAATACAAAGTGCAAATTAAATTTGGTTTACGGTTTGTGTCGTAAGCAGAAAGTAGCCAAACCCTCATACGCCTGACCACTTTCTAAAGATAGTTTAGTCGTCTCTTGTAAAGGATTTTTCTTTGAGGTCCTCCGCGAGTGATTGTACAACCCTGCGAGCCGCCATTAGAAGCGATGTAAACTGCGACACACAGCATGAATTTTATTGTGCGTGCCTAAAAATAAATATCGACCAACGGATAATTTTGTACTCCATTTTCATTGCGTAAATCCAGGATCTGAAATACAGCAGTTTGATAGTCAGCCAGATCGATCAGGCCATGCAAAGCTGCCTCATTTTGGCCTTATACCTGACCGGTATAGCCGCTTATCTTTTTTGACAAACCCTCCAAGGTAAGTGCCCAATAAAAATCAGGTGGAAAACTGGCATTTTACGCGCTTATTTGTTATTATTGAATAACCCTTGGGTCACCCCCCCATCCATGAAACCAAAACCAACCCTGCCGGTAAGGCTGCTTACCATTGCACTGTTATTTTTCAGTCCTGCCGTTTTTGCCCAGGATGATGCAAAAAACATCAGTATCCTCTCGATAAAAGAAAAAGTAGAATTCGAGAAAGGAGATAAGGATCACCAGGTATTGATCAAACACAGCACCGAAACAGTTTATTCCTGCGATGCCTTTCGTTCAAACGCGCAGATCGTCGAATTTTATAACGATGAGGAAAGCATCGATGACGTAGACGTATTTGTCAGTGAAAAAAAAGTAACCAGGAATACGCAGGTTCACCAGGAAGCCTATTCATCCGAAGGTATTTTTTACAGCGATCAGAAAGTGATGTATTTCACCCTCCCGTTGGAAAAAAGGGGCAGTACAAGTGAAGTGGACATTAAAAGAACGACCAAGGACCCGCGATATATCGGACAGTTTTTTTTCGATAGCAATTATCCTGTGAAGTCCCACCAGGTGACGATCGTGATTCCCGACTGGGTAAGCGCCGAAGTGCGCGAATTCAATTTTTTAGGGTACTCCATCAGCAAATCCACTAACGCCAAAAGCAATAGCCGCACCATCGTGTATACCGCCGCCAATCTCCCCGCGATGGCGAACGAGCACCTGTCTCCCGGCATCACTTATACCAGTCCGCATATCATGCTGATCACCCAGCAGGCCACTGTGTCCGGCACCACCATCACTTATTTCAAAAATACGGCTGACCAGTATCGCTGGTATGCATCCCTGGTGAAAGACATCGGCAACGATAACAGCATCATTAAAACCAAAGCGGCCGAAATCGTCGCGGGAAAAACCAGCGATCTGGATAAAATCAAAGCCCTGTATTTCTGGGTGCAGCAGAATATCCGGTACCTCGCTTTTGAAAACGGGATCGCGGGCTTTCGTCCGGAAAAGGCGCAGGAGGTTTTGAGAAGAAAATACGGCGACTGTAAAGGCATGGCCAATCTCACCAAATGCCTCCTGACCAGCCAGGGCTTCGATGCAAGGCTTTGCTGGATCGGCACCAACCACATCGCGTACGATTATTCCGTGCCCTCTTTGTGCGTGGATAATCACATGATCTGTGCCTTGTATTTCAATAAAAAACTTTATTTCCTCGACGCCACAGAAACCAATATCGGATTCGAGGAATACGCCGAACGAATCCAGGGCCGCCAGGTGCTGATTGAGAACGGCGACGGGTACACGCTGGAACATGTTCCCAAAACTTCCTGCCTTCAAAATGCCGAAACCGAATCCCGCACGGTACAGATAGATGGCGCCACCCTCAAAGGGGTCGTAACGGCCACACTTATCGGGGAAAGCAAGGAAAATCTGCTGAATGGCATGGAATCGGTGAAGAAAGATAAACTCGAAACCGCCATGCGTTCTTACCTCGGCGGCGGACAAAAGGACTTTGAAGTCAAAGACCTGGTGATGACGAATACAAAACCCGACGAACCGAAAATGACGCTTCAGTACAATGTCGTGCAGCCGCACGCCGTTAATCAGTTCGGGAACGAAATGTATGTCGACCTTGATTTCAGGAAAACTTACGCCAGCTCAAAGATCGACACGGCCAAACGCAAAACCGATTTCATTTTCCCAACGAAAGTGCAGGAACTGACGGAAACGACGCTTATTCTTCCGCCCGGATTTCAGGCGCAGGAACTCCCGGCTCCTTTCAGCATGCAGAATCAGGGGTTCGATATCAAGATCAGCTACAGTAAACAACCCGGAAAAATTATTTTGCGGAAAGAATTCAATATCAAGCAGACCCTGTTAAAAAAATCAAACTTCGCGGATTGGAACAAAGCGATCGACGGCCTCAACGAATTTTACAATAACCAGCTAACCCTTACAAAATCCTGATATGATCAAGTCCTTTATGGTAGTCGCGGCCCTGCTCGGGCTTACCATTTCTGTGCAGGCCCAACACTCCGATTATGAAAAGACGGCCGCCGATTTCAAGGCGGAAATCTGGGGTGTGAAAGATGCCGATTTCGAAAGCAATACCGTGCCGGACTCGTTAAAGAATGAATCTGCCGTCATCCTCGCCAAGCGTTATGATATCAATGCAAAACTCAAAAAGCATTTCCGTTTCCTCAATTATGCCGTAAATAACAAGGAAATCATTTTCCGTTACCTGATCAGACAGAAAGTGCTTGTACAGGACAAAACCGCCATCGGCGACTTCAGCGAGATCAGTTACAATAAAATCAGCAATAGCTCTTATGGTCACCTCTGGGGAAAACAATCCGATAAGCTGAGCACATATATCGGCGCCAAGGTTTACAAAAAGAACGGAACCGTGCAGGAAGTGATGCTGAGTGAGGCCGTAGCCGTAAAAGACGAAAAAAACAACACGGATGAAAAACTGGCGATCCCGGATCTGGAAGTCGGCGACATCCTTGATTATTATATTATCTCCCTGCAGCGTCGCGAAATGTCCACCCTGGACCCAATGACATTTATCATGGGGGGTGAATATCCGATCTTGAAGTTCTCGATCCATGGCAATATCGACAAACACTACGCGATGGAGTACAAATGCAGCAATGGCGCACCGGATCTCAAAATCTCCACCGATGATGACGGCGACATGCAGTTCAATGAAAAAATGGGTAATCTGCCAAAGTACGCCACTACGCGGTGGACAAGTGCTTACCGGCAGGCCATGCTGCTACGGCTGAAAATTTCTCCCTGCGGGGGCATGTACAGCAATTGTACACCGGGGGAGATCAAGAAAGGTATCACACCTGATCAGATTTATAGCAACCAGAAGACCGCGATCCGGACGGTGGCCTTTGCGTACGCCAAAAACCAACTCCGCAGCGGTGAAAAAAATTATGTGCACGACCGCGTGAAGCTGCTGAAGAAGTCCATGGGAAAGGAGCCTCCTGCCGATACCCTGATATCCACGATTTATAATTCGCTGCGGTATTACGGTTACTATGCAACTGCAGCCAACGGGAAGATCTACGCAGGCAAAACAAAAAACGAGACCAGCCTTTCAGATAATTTTTTCGCCGTGATCCTCAGCCTGATGCTGAAAGACTACGGCATCGACAACGAACTGATCTTTTTCAGCAGCAGATATATGCCGAAAATTGAAGATCTGATGAGTTATGACGTGCCCGTGTTCATGGTGCATGTGAAAGATAAAAAAGACTATTACCTGAATGACGATGGTATTTTCAGTCAGCTCGGACTGGTGCCGGGCTATGCAGAGGGTGAAAAAGGCGTGACGCTCGCTTTCGACGATGTAAAAGCGATTTACCGGGATAACAGCCGCCACCTCGATCAGGGTACGGCGAAAATTCCCGTTTCGGTGGCTGGCCGGAACAAACACCGTGAAATGATTCATATCACACCCACGTTGGGTTCCACCCCCATAGCGACGGTTGACCGAACTGTGATCCAAACAGGATTGGTAAAAGAAGACCTGCAAAAGAAGCTGTTGTTGTTTGAAGACTATTATAAAGACGCGTACGCCGCCCAGGGTGAAACACAGACTTTTATCGAAGAATATGCTGACGCAAGAAGAACAAAATCGCTCGCCGAAGAATGGCAGAATTCCTTTGCGAAGTCCCGGGAAACCTATAAGGATGGTTTCATGTCCGAGTTGAAAGACAATTTCGAGAGCGAGCCAAAAGAACTGCTGACCTACAAGGTGACCAGTTCAGGTGTAAAAGACCGCGAGCCCAATTTCATCTTCAGCACCCAATTCGTGATGGGCGACTGGTTTAAAAAAGCCGGTAACAATTACCTGTTCGAAGTGGGCAAGGTCATCGGCGGGCAGCTGGTGATCAAGGATGAAGACCGCAAACGCACGATCGACATTTACGGACCCTTTGCCCGCACGTTTGAATATCAGATCCAGGTTGATATTCCTGCGGGTTATTCCGTTGAAGGCGTCGAGGCATTGAATAAATCCGTGGAAAATGACTGTGGCAGCTTTAAGAGTACGGCCACGGTGCAGGGTGATAAATTAACCGTCACGACGGTGAAAGAATATACGCATGCCTTTGAGCCGGCAGCGAACTGGGCGAAAATGCTCGTGTTCATCGATGCCGCAGCTGATTTCGGAACGGCCAAGCTGTTACTGAAAAAGAAGTAAATAACGGGTTGCCGTTTCCTGAACTAGCTTTCGGATAGGGTGCCGCAGGGTATTTATCTCCTGAGATCATATACCCGAAAAGAACCTTCGACGATCTCGATCGTTTTATTCTCCCGGTTTTTCAACGTGAGGAAGAATGAACCATCCACATCGCAGACTTCATAAGGTATGGGTGCCCCTGTATCGGGATCGAATGTTGTTCCACTGCGGCAATTGGTATAATTGATGGATTTAGCCCCCTTTTCAAAAATATAAACTGTCGAAGAATCAATAGGCAATCCATATTGCGTCAGGTGGCAGTTATCGTCCGCCACTACACTCGAACCGACGGGTTCAAGATACGCGCAACCATCTTTCGGAAAGTTTATGATGCCATTAAAAATATCCGGCCGGTTAATATAAATGCTGTTGTTTGTAATTGACCATTCCGAGATCCCTTCCTTAAACGGAAGGGAATGCGCTGTCCCATTGACTGTAAAATTGAAGTAACTGTCCTGAGGAGAGCCGGTATCAGCAGATTTTTTACAGGTGAGTGAAATACCTGACAGCATCAGGAGAGCCAATAGCCGGATGTCAAATCCGAATGGGGGTTGCTGCTTCATTGCCGGAGCATTTGGGGTTACTGCTAACCAAGATACTTCATTTTAACGTATACGGATCTGGGTCTTTCATCTTATGACAGCGGTCGAATTCCGCCCTGCACGGGTCTCCAATCAATACGGGATTGACAAACAGTGGGTTCTCTCTCATATTGGTCGAAAAAAACAGGATGTTTCCTTTCCCTTGAAAATTTCGACTCATGAGAAGACTTGTCAACAGGCATGGTTCATCCTTGCTGGATGCTATTTGGTGTTTGGGGCTGTAAACGAACCCG
>CAZZYD010000150.1:0-2367 GCA_964658175.1 uncultured Puia sp.
GGCTGCTGGGTTCCTGCGTTTGCCCCTGATTCATTTGCTGTTGCCATAAAAACTTGCTATTTAATATTGGTTATTTTATTTTTTATTTTTTCTGCACCGAAGTCGCCAGTATGCCGGCTTTTTCCAGCAGCATATTATATGCAACAATGGCGTCGGCGCGGGCGATCTCCAGATTGATTTCCGCCTGCAGCAGCGTCACATTTGCATCCAGCAGATCGGTGACGGTCACGAGGCTGTTGTCGTATTTGTTTTTGGTGATCTTGTAATTTTCCTTTCCCTGCACGATGGCCTTGGTGCTGACCTCGATCTTTTTCTCCGCCGATACATAGTCGAGATAAGCCTGGTTGATCTGAAGCTTTACGTCGTCGGCCAGCTGTTCTTCATTGGCTTCATATTCAGCCACCCGGGCTTTAGCGCCGGCGATCTTGGCATTCGTTTTCCACAGCGAAGAAGCATTGTAAGAAACACCTACCCCGAAGGTTACCGCATTGGTAATCGTAATGAGGTTCGGAATGTCTGCCGCGATATAACCGCCGGTAAGGTTTACGGATGGATAGTAATCGCTCTTGGCTTGTTGCACACCCACCAGCGATGACTTGCGGCGCAACTGCAGCGCCTGCACGTCTTTCCGGTTGGCCAGCGAAAGGGTTTCATACGCTTCGATGGACTGCAGGTCCGAAGGCTGCACCAGGCTGGTACTGTCGGGCAGCAGGATGGTTTTTTCGGGCAGGCCAAGCAGAAGGTCCATGTTCACGCTGGCAAGCGTGAGGTTACTTTCCACATCCACCAGGTTCAATTCGATATTATTGGTTTGAAGGGATGCTTTCAGCATGTCGTTGCGCGCGAGCAACCCGTTTTTTTCCAGGTTGTAAAAATCGGAATCCCGCGATCTCGACTGGGCAAGGTTTTCCCGGATCAGCCGCACATTCGCATACGCCTTGTAGAGGTTGGTGAATGCGTTGATCGTATTGAGGATCACGCCTTCCTTGTCATTGTCGGCATCGATGAGCGCCGCTTTCTGCAGCAGGTCCGCCGAGCGCTTGCCGTACTGGATCTTCATCCCCTGAAACAAAGGCACCGATAAGTTGGCGATGCCATACGAAGCCTGGTTCACCTTGATGTCGTTGGTTGTACCACCGTTGTTGTTCAGTTTTACTTTCAGATCGATATTCGGCTGCGTCACCCGCAGGTAAGATCCGGTTACGCTGAGGTCCGGCAATTGTTTCTGCCGGGCTTCCGTGTACGCTGCCGTGGCCTGGTCAATCCTGGCTTTGCTGGCCTTTAACTGTTTGCTGTTTTTTACTGACAGATCGATCGCTTCGGCCAGGGTCAGGGTTCTCGTGCTGTCCTGCGCCTTTGACAAAAAGGGCATGCACAGAAAGAGGACCGGCGCGATCGCTGCCTTCAGGGTTGTTTTATACATCATAAGTCAAAATTGCTTTGAACATTGTTTTTATCGTATCCGTCAATCGTTGTTTGAGGACAACTTCGTATTCTTCATCGGGCAATGCATTCATTTGGTGAAAATCGCGGTAGTATTCTTTGTTCACCAGCATATGGTTTACGGTACCGACCAGCGTACACATCATCATCGGCACATCGACATTCTTTTTAAAGGCGCCTTTTTTCTGTCCTTCGGTGATCAGCTCTTCGATCAGCGCCGCGTTCTTTTTTTTGAGGCGGTCCACCATGACGGTGATCGCGGGATTTTTATTGATGACCTGCTCGCAGAGCATAATCTTGTTAAACTGCTGCCGGTAAAGGATCTTGGCCACATATTCATCCACCATCAGGTCCATTTTCTCCCAGGGTGTAAGCGAATCGTTCTGGATTAGACTTTCCACTCTCATCCGCACATGGAGAGACCGGATTTCGAAAATCGCTTCCATCAGTTTCTCCTTCGAACCGAAATAGTATGAGATCATCGCCGTGTTGATCCCCGCCGCTTCGGCGATGTCGCGAACCGAGGTCCCGTCAAAGCCTTTCTGGGAAAATAAAAGCTCAGCCGACTCCAGCAATTGCAATTGTTTGGCCGTAAACTCTTTTTTCATGGCGCAAAATTAATTAAACGTTTGTTTAATTATGCCTGTTTTTGATTATTTTTTTTGAATAGGCAGTCCGGAAGGCCGTAAATCCCTGCCATTCAGCACAAAAGAGCCATGAGTCAGCCAATATTCCCTTACTTTCAATATCCTATTAACATTAAAATTCATATGAAACCGATCCATAGTCTTCTTTTGAGTGTCATTATTATTACCGCCTTTGCCTGTCACCAGCCAGCGGGTGACACAGCCGGAAAACCTGCGGCAGATCCCCTGGACCCCGCTTCCCGGGACACTTCCGTGCGGGCGCAGGATAATTTCTTTC